>CAZBDB010000005.1:10793-27869 GCA_964490655.1 uncultured Candidatus Bathyarchaeia archaeon
GTCGCCTTCTCTCGAAATCGCTTTGCCTTCCACTCAACTCGCCGCGTAAGCCATAGCTCAACATTTCTTCTTAGGACAGTTTCTTATGAGTATATTTGGTGGCGAGTTACTAGTTCATGTGAAAGGAGACTCGATCATCGTGATTAGGAAGCGTCAGATCGTGAATTTCCTCCTCCAGTTTCTATCCTATGACTACCTCAGCTGGAAACAGCTGTTACGACTGACAAAGCATACCAAACGGTTAGAAGTTGTTTCTAACTAGGTATTTCTCACGTGTCCCCCTGTTTTTGTGCTCAGCTTAGCTTTTCATGCCATTTCTCAATGAGCCGCTGAAAGGTTTCGAGAATCTGTTTCCGCTTTCAAGGCTCGAAGACATTCCATTAGATTTCTCCCTTCAGAATGGGCCCTTTCTCTTGGCGCCGGGTGTCCTTTTCCCTCAAGCAGAGGTCGCTGCACGCTGAAGGGTTAGTGAAGACCTCCTCTCTCTTTTGGAATCTGTATACTCATACACGGGTATCGACCCATAGGGGGCATTTGCATAGCGTAATCAACGTGAGAGAATGGGGACTAACATGCATGCAATGACCAAGACATCATATCTGATGCCTATACAAACCCTATATAGCCCCCTCTAGACTTCTGATTGCACCACGATGTTGACCAGGATGATGAGAAATGCGTTGGAGAGATTGAAGATGCTTACTACTCATAGAATCGCAGATCTGTGCTGGAGAGCGAAAGTCAGGGAGCATACCAAAGCAAGCGGAGTGTCAAAGCATGCCTAAGATCACCGTAATAGGAGGAGGAAGCAGCACTTTCACCCCGCAACTCATGAGGCTCTTCCTAGAGTCCAATGTGTTAAGCGGAAGCACAATCACATTGATGGACATAGACACCCACCGATTGGAGATCATGACAGCTCTCTCAAAGTCACTCGTAGATAAAGAGAAGGCGGACCTCAAGATTGAGTGCACAACAGATCAGAGAGAATCGCTAGTTGACGCCGACTTCGTTACCGCAGCGATCTCCGTGGGTGGTTTCGACGCCTGGGAGAAGGATATCGAGATACCGGCAAAACACGGCGTCTACATGCCGATAGCTGACTCAATAGGTCCCGGCGGAATGATGAGAGCCTTTAGGCACATCCCCGTTCTAGTAAGTGTATGCAACGACCTCGAAGACGTTTCCCAAGACGCTTGGGTCTTCAACTACACAAACCCCGTAACCGCCAACACGATGGCCATGAACCGAGAAAGCAACATAAGGACAGTCGGGCTATGCACATGCTCATCTATTCCTGGAAACGGCGAATATCTAGGCGATCTCATCGGTGTGAAATCTCAGGATCTTTTGTTGCCTGCGCCTGCGGGGGGACTAAACCATTGTGCAGCCATTCTTGATCTACGATTCACGGATGGGGAAGATGCTTTTCCATTGTTGAAGGAGAGGGTTATGAATCCAGTTCAGAGATGGGGACTTGAAAGTTATGAAGTTTTGCCCTATTGTTGGAGTCACTGGATCGAGTTTTTTCCCTCGCTTTGCCGGCTAGATGAGGAATATCAAGGGCGGCTTCAAGGGCTCAAGATGAAGTATGGGATAAGAGTCCACGACATGGAGCGGGAGAAGGCTAGGGCGAAGAAGTGGGAGACACTTGTTGAGGACATGTCCAGAGGAAGGGGAAGAGGGATTTCTCTGAAGGCTCTACCTGAAGCGGAGGCGGTTGAGGTCATACAGATTATGGAAGGCATCTTGGAAAACCGAAACGAGATTCACGTAGTCAATGTCCCGAACAAGCGCGCAATAGAGAACCTGCCGGAAGATTCAATAGTCGAAGTTTCATCTGTCGTCGGAGGCTATGGGATCCAGCCCATTCAAGTGGGGAAGCTGCCAAGCTCCCTCGCAGCCACGCTGTCCAACCACGTTACGGTTCAAGAGCTGACTGCTGAGGCGGCATTGACTGGAGACCGAGATGTAGCTTACAGGGCTTTCCTGCAAGACCCCCAAGTCTCATCTAGTCTCACACCTGAACAGACGAAGAGAATGCTGGATGAGATGTTGGATGCTCAGGCCAAGTATCTACCGGATTTCCAGTGAAATTCGAACCGTCTAGATGTCTCGAGTACCTTTTTCAATTCTCGTTCTGCTACGCAAACCGCAAGAATTAAGTTAGGGAACCTGTAACGGCTCGCAGAAGATCATTGCCAAGCTGAGGTCCCGATGGATGTCTGGCAGGCGGCAACGAAATCTGGCAGCATTAGGCGTAGCTTCTTTCCTCAGCGGATTGGTTGCGATCGATATTCTGGTACCCGTCTACATAAGGAGTCTGAGGGGCACCCTCCTCTTCCTAGGCATTTTCTACTCATCGATGGGTCTTGTGAGCCTTCTCCTGAAGCTTCCAAGCGGATACTACAGCGACAAGGTCGGGAGGAGACCGGTACTCCTCCTCGGCAGCCTCTTCAAGGCCTTGGGCTCAGTTATACTATCGCTTTCCACGGGACTGCTTGAAGCCCTTCCAGCTTTACTTCTCAGGCGCGTTGGCATAGCCGTTGAGAACCCTGTTTCTTTGGCCGTAATCTCGGACTCGACTGTTAGGAGGAGGGCTGGGTTGATCTTCGGCGTGGTCCTTTCTGTGATCGGTCTGGCTGGCGCTGTTGGGCCGGTCTTGACTGGGAGTGTGGTAGACATTTATGGATTGAGGTCTGCCTTCGATCTTAACGCCGTTCTTGCAGTCCTCTCTCTTCTGGTGTTGGTGGTGGCGGTTAAGGAGACCTCAGCGTCAGGTAGAGTGGGGCAGAGATTTCGGGGCTTGAGCATCTTCAAGGCTTTGAAGGGCAACAGAAACCTGCTCATCCTGTTTGCAAGTTATTTCTTTTATTCGGGTGCCCTTTCTTGCCGGTTGCCCTTCTTCACGATCTACGTGAACGAGGAGCTCGGGCTCACATATCTGGAGTTGGGCGTCATAGTTGGAGCCGGCAGTTTTGTAGCTCTTCTGACTCGGATTTCATCAGGTTTTCTTGCTGATAAGCTGGGGGGAAAGAGCGTTCTGATCGCAGCTGGAATCGTTAGGACCACGTCGTTTCTGCTTATTCCTTTCACCAGAGATCTTCTTCACCTTGTAATCGTCTATTCGGCCTTCTCCTTCTTTATGTGCGGGCCGCCTAGGAACGCTTTGATCACAAGGATAACGCCTTCTTCGATTCGCGGGGAAGTCTTCGGCGGCATCAGCGCCGTAGGAGACTTGGCGAGAACACTGAGCCCCTTACTGGCTGGGCTCGTTGCCCAAAGCCTCTCATTGAACGTGGTCTTTGGTGCTATGGCGGTCCTCAACATCGTGAACATTGCCGTGATTCTGATGATAGAGGAGCCAAAACCTTAGAACAAGGAACGACGCAAATGTGTGCTATCGTATGTTTCAGATTTAACGCTGTTTCAGATACTGGAAGTCTGTTGTCGATGAATTTCAAAGATAGATTGTTGATTCGTATAGTTTTTAGGCGTCGATTTGCAAGGTAACGGTCGGAGGATCTTGATACGCACCTGAGAAAGCTGTCGTCAGTCGCTTTTCTGATGCTTGTTGTCTTGTTGTACTTCCCTTTGTCGATCTGCTCCTCTGAGAGTGTGAAGGTTGATGATGGGTCGTGGTGGGTGGGTTGGAGTCGGGACTTGGATGGTAACAGGATTGACGATCTTCTTGAGAAAGAGATGGAAGGATCGGATTACCTGAATGTTTTTGTTGACTATGCGGAATCGCTTACCGTGGCCGATCTAGAGCGGCTTTCAGAGATGAACCTTGCTGTTTCATACGTGGCCGAATACATCGATACCGTTTCCGTTCTGAACGTCAGTTCGTCGACGATCCCGCTGTTGGCCGAGTTGCCCAATGTCGTTATGATTGAGTTTCAAAGGAAGATTCAGCCCAGTTTGGATGTGAGTGTGAGGGCGATCAAGGCTCGAGGCTCCGCTCTGTATTCGCCCAATACGACCTGGGAAGTGGGTTACACGGGTAAGGGCGTTGTGGTTGCTGTTCTGGACACCGGTGTTGACGATGAACATGAGTTTCTGAGGGGGAAGTTTGTGGCTGGCTTTGACTGTTCTGGCCGTTCAGCTAGCACCGATCGTGAGACAAATCCTGATGATATGGACGGTCACGGTACTCATGTCGCGAGTGTCATCATGGGCACCGGAGGTCCCTTCGGATTGTATAGAGGTGTTGCCCCTGATGCGATGCTTGTGGATGTTAAGGTTCTGAGTTCTGTTGGGACGAACTTTGAGGATCAGCTCATCCGCGGTATAGAATGGGTGATAGAGAACAAGGACAAATACAACATTAAGATTATCAATCTGAGCGGCTCCTCTGATGTTGATGATCTTGACGGGACTTCTGCTGTTTCACGTGTAGCCAATAGAGCTGTCCAGAACGGTTTGATTGTTGTCGCAGCGGCGGGGAATGAGGGGCCGGATGGCGAGACTGTCTCTGCGCCGGCTGTGGCCGACAACGCTATTGCGGTAACAGCTGTAGATGACAGGAACACGGTTGACCGTGGCGATGACACCATTGCTGAGTATTCCAGCAGGGGCCCGCGGAAGGATAGTGGCCTGAAGCCCGATGTCTCGGCGCCTGGCAGCAATATTGTGGGGGCTCTGGCAGCTGAAACTGGAAATGCTTCGGACAATCTCGTTATGATGTGGGGGACGAGCATGGCTGCTCCTCATGTCTCTGGTGTTTGTGCATTGCTTCTTGAGGCGAATTCCACCCTTTCCCCTTGGGAGGTTAAGAGAATCCTGTTGGAGTCGGCAGAGGATAAGGGTGAGGACGGTTGGGACGCGAGTTTCGGTTGGGGGGTGGTTGACGCCTACGGGGCTGTGACTCTGGCAACGGATATTGTTTTCCCGGACGGCAGTGATGGGAGTGGGCCTCTTCCTTCAAGTCCTTGGGAGATCCCTTCGTTTGAGATGCCCGCCATTGAGATGCCTTCCATTCCTATGTCTGCTGTTATGGAGATATTCGAGGTTCTTTTATTCGAATTTGTGAGCGTTGGTTACGATCTTATGATGCCGGCGGGGTTTGGGTTGATGGTCGCTGCTGGAATAGCGTTATTTGCTGACAGCATGGTTCGAGGAAGGAGAAGATAAAGGACTTTATCAGAGGGTAATCACTTATATGCTGCAGAACAGAAGACCAACTAGGCAATATTCAGAGTCCCATATCTGAACCAGAAAAAATCGATGAGATTGCCAGCCGACTACGCAACTTGAGGCGCAGTCCAAATCATAGGTCTTCTATCCTGATTATTGATAGACCAGAGTTTTGCTTCAAAGCTGGCAAAACAAAATCATGGTTAGCCGTTAGCGCGCGCTTGTATAGTGTGTCAAAACTACAGTTGACCCTTCAAGGCTCCTTCGTTTAGAAAAGGCAGTATGAATGTTCTCACCAGACATCATCAGACAAAATGTAATGTGGCGGATCCGCGGGGATTAAGACAAATTGTTATTCCATTCTGCTTTATATAACAAAAAGCACAGTGAACAAGATTCATACTGGAAACCAGAAGTCAGAGGCACAGCCGCCTCAGGGCTGTCCCATAGGGGTTCATGGGTTCGAATCCCACCCCCGCACCAAACTGTTCTTGAGAAGCATCTCATTCTGTAACCTGTCATCCCAGCGCGTGGTTTCGCCCGAACTCCATTGGTACCGGTACCTGTAACAGTACCAGCGAGGAGAGTTTTGATAGGCGCAGGAATTGACTTGAAGCCTTGGGCTTCAGCAGCCTCAGCCAGACGACGCTTTAAAGGAATGCTCACGGTTATGCCAGTGAAACCCTTCTTAGGCATCTTTCATCGAAAGAAGTGAGGCTGTGCGGGATTTGAAGTCAAGGTTTGAATTTCCCCCGTGGAGTTTGTTGGAAGATTTCTTGCATGGCGTCCTTTGTAAGGACAACTCTTCAAACTAACGCAGGAAAACAGAGCCCACACCCGATAATATAGCGATAGTTCACTCTAAAACTACGGACTTTAGCGGCAGATCGAATGCAATCATTAGAAACACTACGATGATCGTGACAGCGAATATCCAGATACTCAGATACTTGAGACCTCGACGTGCAAGCGAGAGTTCCACCCACTTCTTTGTATAAGTGACAGTCAAGGCCAGTCCTAAGGGGAGCATAAATGGGAATAGTATTTTGAGAAAGAAGCATAGGTAATGCATTAGAGCCACTACTTCAGATGAAAAGTAGGAAAGATACCCTAGACGAATGCGACCAACAAAGCCGAAATAGTCCCTAGTGTCAGAAACTCTTGCCGTCGCCTAGTATCCTTTTGGGATACATCTCCTCTCGTCTCCTTTGTGATGTAGAGCATTGGCATGAAAATGAGAACTGTAGGCAGAAGAGCAATGAACAAGGAGATCCATGGGAGGAGTGTGATTTCATCGATGCAAAAGGAGAAGATGTCGTCCAGAGATATGAGTAACCGCAACAGAACTATCAAATTCGCGAAAGTCCTTCTCGCAGACTCAGGTTTTTCCATTGGAAGGCCAGAAAGAACTATGAACTCTCCTGTGTGCTGTCGTTGAGAAAGATAGTTTGCATATTTGAGCTCAATTCAGGCGCAAATCAGTCTTGTTTTTCGCTCTAGCTAGCTAGAAGTGGAGAGGGCTCTTGGAGGTGCCCGCCGTTGTTTTGCGAACAAGAATTGGAAATAGGTTCTTGAGGAGCCTTAGTGCTTGAAAGAGCCTTGAAACACGCTCAAAAATCATCGGTCGCCAAGCAACAATCTTTTCATTTACTCGAAAAAAAAAATAAAGCCTAGGCGCAACTAAGAGTGTTCTCGCTGCAAGTACCAGAAAGGGGGCTGTCATCACGATATCGGAATCCATAGCCGTTCCTCGGCGGGAGCATCTGAGGAGGCAGGAATTATTGATTCCAATACAAGAAAAGGTTGTTGAATCGATAGTAAATTCTGTTCTTAGGCAATTAGAGAAGCCTGAGTTAATATCGTGAAAGCATTGGCTCAATCGCAGACAAGATATGGAAGCGGCATTCAGAATGAGTGAATTTCATGATTGGATTAGTTCGATTAAAGAGGTTATTCGTTCGAGGGAACTGGCATTATTTCTGGGTGCTGGTACTTCAAAAGCTCCGCCTTCGAATCTCCCCCCTGGGTGGTGAGCTAAGAGGTTACACTCTTGAGAGTATACTTGATGGTCATCATATAGATGAGAAGATTCTGTTGAAATTGAAAGGCTATCCTGTAGATACGGACAATGTTGTTTATCCTTTTGAATGTTTGTACAGACAGTAGATCGGGGTTCGCGGAGAAGAGATGAAACCAATTTCTTGGGGCATTTGACTTCACTATTCAAAACTGGACAACCCAACAAGTTTCATACCCTTGTTGCGAAGCTTGTCAAATCGGGCTATGTCAAGGAGGTTGTCACTACTAACTTTGATACGAAGCTTCAAGAAGCACCCATAAAAGAAGGAATGCATGTAGGAAAAGGTTTCGAAGTATTGTATGATGAAGAACATTCTAAAAAGGTTGCATTTGAGGCTGTAAGTATTCCCTTCATTATCAAGATACATGGGAGCGTAGTCAGTGAAAAGAGTATAAGAACCACACTTGATCTCATATCAAAAAGGAGTTTGCGAGAAGAGCGAAAACGTATTCTGGAGCATTTCTTTACTCAAAATCCCAATATTCTGATAATGGGTTATAGCGCATCAGATGAGTTTGATATAAATCCGGTCATTATCCCAATTGATAGTGAAAGCAATATCTATTAGGTAAGAAGACCTGACAATGAATGTGGAATTCACGGCTTGTCGTATCCTTTTCTGCATTTCACTGGCAAAACCATAGGATGCGATCATAATGTGACAATTGATGAATTATTGGATGAGTTTGTTGAAGAAGAATGGAGAGGATTCGCAGAACATTATGAGAATTGGAGGAATGAGATTGCCAAATGGAATGAGGCCCTAGAGCCTCAACAGAGATGCTTCTTGATTGGGAGATCGTGTTACGATATCAAAGAGATTGATGTGTCAGAGGCATATTTTGGAGAGGGACTAAGAATCGCAGAACGAACCGAAGACAAGCTTCAGGTTGGTCTGTTTTGCCACAGTCTTGGTTCAATAGAGCTATTCAGAGGAAATTACTCAAAGGCACAGAAGCGATCTAAACGGTGTCTCGATTTGCTTAGAAACAGCGGAAATGTCATGGAAGTATCCAGTTGTCTAAACAATCTAGGACTGATACAGAAAAACTTGGGAAATTATGAGGGAGCAACAGATCATTTCAAGTCCAGTCTAAAGGGAGATAGAAGAGCGGGAGACGAATACGGAGAAGCCAAAGTGCTGTATAATCTAGCTTCAATTCAGAAGATCAAAGGAGATTACGAAAAGGCGATGAGGCTGTACACAGAAAGTCTCAGGATTAGCGAGAACATTGGGGATCCTGACCAAATATCCGAGAACTATCAGAGTGTGGGAGAGATAATCTTTCTCCAGGGAAATTATGGGAATGCAGAGGAGCTTTTCACACGCCAACTGAACACCGCGTCGAAGCTTGGTGATCCATCTGGCAAAGCGAAATCGATTCATAGTCTGGGCACAATCAAACAAAAAGAAGGTGACTACAGCGAGGCTGAGATTCTATTCAGGCAGAGTTTGGAAATCTTTGAACTAGTTGGGGATTCATATAACATTGCCGTTCTTTTTCACAGTCTTGGTATGCTTAAGAGGCTTCAAGAAAGATACTGTATGGCTGAGGAGTTGCTCAAAAGAAGTCTGGACATCGCTAAGATAATTGGTGATCGACAAGGAACTGCACAGACACTTCATGAAATCGGTATCGTAAAACAACGCCAAGGTAACTACAAAGAAGCTGTGAGGCTCTTAAAACAAAGTCTCAAAATAAAGGAAGAACTTGGGAACCCACACGTGGTAGCCATTACTAAAGCCCAAATAGGTAGGCTTTACGAAGATATTGGAGACAAACAGAGAGCCTATAGATTCCTCTCCCAAGCTTTTCAAATCTTCAATACCATCGGTGAAACAAGATATATCATGCAAGTGAAAGAAGCCTTAAAGAGATTGGAATGATGTTCTCTTGACACTAAACAAAGGTATAATCGTCTAGATAACCCTACTCTTTAGGATTGGAAAGTCTCGGCGGATTCCTTCTACTTTCAACAATACTTGCACTGCTAAACTGCAAGTACAAAGCAAATTTGAATGTTTGTCATCGATGGAAGATTTAGTCCTATGATCAGCGCAAAACTAACAATCTATGTCGGAGAAAATAAAGGTTAATGAGAATTAATTCCCACTGGAAAGTGCAAGTACATTTTGCGAACTATGATTAGAAAGGTTCCGCTGAAAATCTGGCTAAAGGAAAAATAGCGCATGAGGATCCGAATATAGAAAGAATGCTGAAAGATGCCATTGGGAGAAAAGTCATTCCACCCAATCCACATGACGGATCCTGGCTTAGGATAACCACAACAGCTGTTAGTTCCACAATACGTTATAATGATGCGTTTGAACATGCAGAAGAATCTCTTGACATACTCAGGATTGCCACCCCGACAGCTCGAATCCACTCACCCCAGTATGCAATCGGTTTCAGCGAGAACAACAAAGCATTTCTAGCGATTACTCTAACGTTTAGTAGATATCCATACAGTTCGATCGATCGTCCTCTCAAAAAAAAACTAATCGAAAGATTGAACAAGATATGCTTCAAACCTTCATCAGACTTGGAAAAACGTATAAAAGACGCCCTCCATTTCCATAGAATTGGTGAAATTCACTCCCCAAAGCAGCAAAAACTGTTCTACTATGTTGCAGCCATCGAACGTTTGATTCTTGGCCCCAAGATGAATCTTACTCACAAATTCCGTGAGAGAGGAGCTATTCTGTTGACAGATGATCCGAAAGAAAGACTGGAACTATCCGACAAACTGAAAGAAATGTACAGAAAGAGGTCAATTATAGCTCATGGCGAGAAGACTGAGTACGGTATTTTCTTAACCAGCTCTTCTAGAAGCTATGTGCACCGGATAGTTCTGAAAGTGTTGTCCTTGATGGACAAAGAGGGGCTTAAAACAGTTTCGCCAAAGGGAGAAAAAGTGGGGAAATCGCTAGAAGAATATGTGGATAAGATAGTCTATTCGTGAGAAACTGCTCGTGGTCCTTGTTATTTGGAAGTCTTCAAGGATGAGGGGACTGAATGGTGGCGTTCCATTAATTATTGTTAATGGAATGGATGAGCGATTATTGATCGATAATTTCGGTATGACAGGTATTTTACTCCCTTGGAGGGATGAGAGTTTCAGGGATATGCCGTATCAATATTGGATATCTAGTGAGTCCATCTACGGCTAGCGCGATCATGAAGGGTAGCCTCGGGTCGATGTTCCATAAGAAGCCGCCTATCAAGCTCGCTGGAATAGCTGTAGCCCGCCAGAGAAAACTTAAAAGTGCGTTCCATCTGCTCTGAACACCGTGTGGCATTACCTCGGTCTGAGCTGCTGACCAAGCTGGGCCGGCTGAAGTTCCTACGGCGTCCAGTATCCAAGCCAAAAGAGACACAAAGGGAGTGAATGCTGAATTATAGCTTCCGCTTATTATGAGGGAGAGTATGCACATGTATCTGAATGGACGGACGGCCAAAATTGTTTTTATTCTTCCCTTTCTGTCCGAGATGTTCGCCATTGGAACTTGAAGCAAGATGCTCGTTAAGCTGCCGACGGTTGAGAGTAAACCTATGATGAAAAGTGAAGAGCCGCAAACTTCGGCTGCGTAGATAGTCCAGAATGGCCCGATGAGTTCCCATGCAAAGGGTCCTGCTAAGTACATATATAGCCACGGTGTCGCCTTCCTCTCTTTTGAGAGGCGATATACCTCCCCCATCTGATGAAGGATATCTCTCAATGTTTCTTTGAAACCTTTGAATTCCTCTTCTCTGTCCACGGGCCTTGATTCTAACCCCTTTAGTGTGTAGAGCCAAACCCCTAAGGAGAAGAAAGATTGAAGAATGAACATTCTCCTTATCTCATTTAACCCACCCATCCACTCTACAAGATACGCACCTAAAGGCGGAAACACCATGTTTGCAACGCTCGTTAGTGTGTTAATGACAGCAATTGAACGGGTTCTCTCTTGTTGCTTTGCCGACGTGAAGAGTATTCCCAATGTAGGCTGGATTGGCAAAGGCTGAACCTAACGCGCCGAGAACGTTTGCAACTAGGAGCAAATGCGAACTTGGAGCTAACGCGTATATGATTGGATTAGGGAGAGTAAGTGCGGTGCCCACTAGAAGCATCTTTTTGCGGTCGTAACGGTCACCAAACCATCCTCCGATTAGAATGAATGATAGATAAACCGCTGACCAGATTGAGCTGAAGAGGCCTAAAATAACGGCGTCGGCTCCAAGAACTGTCTTAACATAAAGAGCGGCTAGTCCGCCTGTTAAGCCTCCGCTGATGGTTAAGATAACTGCTCTAACGGCGAGTACTCGTACGTCCCCTTGTAATAGAAGCCTTGATCTCAATTGTCTAACATCAATCCCTAAAGCTATCTAGCTAATGTAGAAAACGGAGGTGAAAACAAAGGCAGCTATTAGCCACATCAATTTCTGAATACTAAACATTGCAGGGATACCTTCAAACATGGTTAACCACTTTTTTGCGGTTAATTCTCAATGTCCGATACTTAAATCTTATTGATCTAGAAACCATTGGCATTTACAATTTCTTACATAAAAAATCGTCTCAAAACGGTCTGCAAACATCAAAACGGCTTTTTCCAGATTCTTTTAATATTGATATAAATAAAACGTCATACTTATCGTATCAGTCCTACTTATCGTATAGAGGATCTGCTTACTCTCTTGACCTCTTTGGTCTCCTTCTGGCTAGCTAGCTGACGGGCTTCGAAGAATGCCAAAGGACCTTTCGGAAAGAGATTTCGGCCTCGCTACACGGTCAAGGTAAGAGGCGGAGTTTCTCAAGTTCTTCGGCTACCTCCATAAGTCCTAGTTCTCCCAGTTTCGTCCTGGTGGGTCTTCCGGTTCGGATATCCCAACCTCTCAACCGATAGTATTCGCCCATCAGACGGAGAAACTTTGCACGGTTCAGATTGACGCCGTTGCTGTCGGGTTGCTCGAAGAACGGTATCATCCTTTCGTCGTCTTCTCTTGTACGGCCGTATCTGACCTCTATGGCCCTCTCTAGGTTGAGGATCCTCTCCCCTGCTTCGTCCAGTAGCGCCTCTGTGAAATCTATTCCTGTGGCAGCTGACAGAAGTTTGCTCTCAAGGGAGGTGTCGCCGTAGTAGCCCTCTGTGCTCAGACTGAAGATTTTCGGGAAGAACTGTTCGCAGACCACGAGGCTTGAGACAACGCATCCACGGTCCGTATGCCAGATCGCGGGCCGAACCTTGGCAGAGGGAGGATCGTAGGACACACTGGGGTCGTAGGCCCCTTCAGTTCCGTATACCCTCTTAGCTACATCTGCCATCTGAGAATGAGTTAGGATGCCACCGTACTCCGAAGCCCAGCTTGTGACGCGGTTGGTGAACGCGTGCAACGTATCGCTCCCGGGATCCCTCGTGTCGAAGGTCCAGATCAACGCCGACACAAGCCAGTGAGGAAAAGGGGGGCCCCATCCATAGTGCCCGTCCCAATGCCCTACTTGGCCGAGGGGAGCCTCCGGTGCGCCAGGATAAATTCTCAAAAGGAATTGCTTGCCCCTCCCTTCGAAGCACCTGTCAGCGGCCCTGCAAGTGCCCTCAGCCAAGAAGTCGCCGATGCCTTCCCTATAGGCTATCCTACGTAGAAGGGTTACCCAGAACCGAGACGAGGGTTTGATGAAGTGACCGCGATTTGGAACTCCATCTCTAAAGTCGATGGGGGGTATTGGTTCTCCATCGATGTCAGCTATCAGACCCTTCTCCCGGCACATAGCCAGCCATGCTGCAATTCCATGGCCTACCTCGAAAGCGTTCAATCCATATTTACCGGCTAGGACCCGTGCTTCGAAGGAGACTTCGAAGCTAGGCGCAGCGAAACCGAAGCAGAAGCACTCACTGCTGTTCAAACCTGGATACTCGACGCCAGGAACGTTTTTTCTATACCTGCCGGCGCAATATGACTTGCAGGCGAGGCTGCAGGCTTGAACATGCTCCGAAGGGTTGGCGCTAGTCTCCCGCGGGCTTAGCTTCATCGGGGAAAGGTGCAAGCGGTCGATGGCTAAGCATAGGTTCAGAAACTCCTTCGGCCTGGCGATCGAAACACCTGTCGTGCCCCGCACGGCTATGGCTTTCAAGTTCTTGGAACCCATGACAGCTCCAAATCCCCCTTGACCCGCTGCGCTCTCTGAGTCATTCTGGATGATAGCGATGCGGACAAGTCTCTCCCCCGCGGGTCCTATGCATGCCACCTTGACCTCATCTCCGTACTCGTCCATGAGCTTTCTTACGGTAGAGAAGATGTCTAATCCCCACAATTTGCTTGCATCCTTTGTCTCAACTTCACCGTTGTGAATCCACAGGTAGCTGGGCTTCTCAGCCTTACCGTGAACTATTATGCCGTCGTAGCCCGCGTACTTCAGCTCAGATGGCCAGCGTCCTCCCATACCCGAACGTGAATAACGTCCTTTCGGATATCTCTGTGGGGCCACTCCGCCAACTGTTAGCCTTCCTGAGGACGGAGCTAGCGTTCCTGTCAGCGGCCCCGTCATGAGAATAAGCCTGTTCTCGGGGTCAAAGGAGCCTGTCTCCGGAGATATCTCGTCCCAGGCTATCTTGGCATTAATTCCTCTGCCTCCAATGAACCTGTCTGCGTACTTCACAGTGTCTTCTTCACTGGTTTTCCCCTCGGTCAGATCGACTCTGAGTATCTTTCCGACCCACCCAGAGGCGTCAGTCATCGCTCTACCCCTTTCTGCTTCAAGGTCTTGAGGGCGCCCCAAGGACAGACTTCGACGCACAGTGGGCCGGCCTCCCTGTCCTTACATAGGTCGCATTTCACGTAAGTCCTCTTATCCGGGTTGTAACGGATGATTGTACGCCTATCATTGAGGGGGCATGCCTCCGCGCATCGGCCGCAACCCACGCATTTCTCCTCGTTGATGACCCTCGCGCCGGTTGCTTCGTCTATGGTAAAGGCACCTGGTACCGGACACGCATAGAGGCAAGAGGGAGCCAAGCATTGTTTGCAGACTTCAATGAGGTTGTCTTTGCCAGCGAAGGGGTCGTGGAACACATAGAGCCTCGCAAGGGCTAAGTTACATTCCCCTTCATGGAAAAGCGAACAGGCAAGTTGACAGCATAAACATCCTGAGCACACGCCTGCGTCCACCCCGATCAAGAACTTAGCTGCAAGCGGCCTCAGAATCATCGAAATGGGAGACCTCACCGGCAACTCGGCTTCACTTTCGCTCGTAGGCCAAACCTCACTCCGTTCCTTACTATGAAGTTCAAGATAACTTTTCTGCCTATCGTGGAAGTCCACCAGAGAATACCTCTCCAAGGGATAAACGGAACAGAGAGCAGTACATGAGAGGGGAGATCTTCTATCTGTTCTACTTCGTAAAGTGTAAAAAGATTAATAGTTATGAATCATTGATTTGTAATGAGGAGAATAGGAGACTCTGGACGTTCTGAGCGGCTCCAGGAAGTCACAGGAGTGAAAAGGTGGATTTGACGTCTGGCCGTGTCTGCATGTACATGGCAATCACCCTTATTTTCATCTTTCTAGTCCCTACTGATCTTGTTTATGCAGAGGAGGAAAATACGGCAACACTAACGGGGACGGTGCTGGATGAGAGTAAAGAACCGATTGCGAATGCAGTTATCAGAGTTTTGGGACCAAGATATTTGCGAGGTCAAACATCAACAGATTCTTCTGGTAGTTTTCAACTTCTCGTCAATCGAGAAGGGGGGTACTCCGTCTACGCCATGTGCAATCGACCAGAGACGCCTGGGGTCGATTACGTGCCATCCCTATGGAAAACCTATCTACAATTAGGTTCTACGGCCAATTTCACATTCTTGCTTGAGAGAGGGGCCTCCCTGTATCTAGGCGAAGAATTACGGTTCGTTGAGAGCAGCGAACCATGCGAGTACTGTAGGTTCACGGTTACGCATCCGAACGGAGCGCCATTAAGCGGGAAACACTCAGTCTACACCTACGGAAGCGACGCCGACTTGGTTACGATGTTCGGTTTCAACAGGAAGCTCGTCGTTGTTCCAGCCGATACGGAGGTGATTATTGAGGCCTTCGCTGAAATCGATTCACCTAGGGTTTCGCGCACTTTCACCATTAAAGGAAAAACGGGTTACTTCAAGATTTCTCAAGGTGAAACTTTACATGTTGACGTTAGAGAACACACTCTAAATTTCAACGTGGGAAACTTGAGGCAAATGTTAGATTCAGCCTTCTCCTTACTCAAGGATGCCGATTGTGCTGGGTTCGTAGTTACGGCTGAAAGAGAGGACCTACTGGACGCATATGGCCTAATAGATACATCACTATTATCAATTAAGAAGGGTCTATACGATGAATCCTTCGCCAAGCTACGCAGGGCCTATATGTTAACCAGCAGAACTATAGAAGGTCTTCAAGGGCTGCTACAGACAAGTTCTCAATCAGCGTTCATATTGTCCCTGCTTTTCGTGTTCATCGCCTCCGCGTCCGCTTATCTCGTAAGTGAGAGGGAGAGCCGTGTAGAGGTGATGGTGCGAGGTAGAAAGAAACTCTCCTTCTCATTTAACCTATTAATTGCAGTCATCATTTACGCTGTTCTATTCTCTTCTTTCTACTTATCATATCCTGGTTGCCGTCTTATCCCTCAAACAACGCTCATCCCAACTGCTGTAATCGCCCTAATTCTGGGGCAGCTTATTGTGGCAAGATCACCTCGGGCATTTTCGGAGAAGAAGGGCGAAAGTCGCTCCATCCAGTTCAGAAGCGCAATCATCGTCGCGTTTTCTATGGCCTGCCGAAATCTCCGGAGAAGAAAACTAAGAACGGTGTTGACCCTTGCAAACACGATGATACTTATTTTCGGATTCATCACGTTCACCTCAATATCCCCAGGCTATGGACTTGTGGAACGACCACTACGTTCAGCGGTTCCCATTGATGCACTTTTAGTAAGGGCTGGATCACTCGGTTCACACTTCTCTCCACTTTCATCATCCTTTGTAACGTGGCTAGAGAGCCAGCCCAATGTGACCTCAATCTCCCCGAAGGCAGAAAATATTCCTCTTCCGATTGATGTACGCACGCCGATAGGTTACCTGTATACAAAATCTGGTGAAAAGTTCATTGTTCAAGGTGTGATCGGAATCAAGTCAAGTGTTGAGGGACAGTTTACGCGTATCAATAAAACAATTGTTGATGGCAACTACCTGCTGGATGACGATCACCGTGGAATACTCGTGAGTTCTTCTCTGCACGAGACGTTAAACATTGGAGGTAAGCTTTACGGCTTTGAAATGGAGTTCGTCATTAGGGGATTCTTCGACAAGTCAACCTTAGAGAAAGTCGTGGATGTTGATGGGCAGCTGTTCATTCCCAAGGGCCTAGATGCAAGGGGGACGGTTGTGCCCTGCAGCGGCGATCAAGTCATCATCATCAATTATGATACAGCCCTCACCTTACCCAAAGTAGCTATTTCTAGGGTTCTCCTCCAGCTTAAAAGTCCCAGTGCTGAAGAGTATTCTACTTTCGCCCAGATAGTTGCGTTAACTAGGGAATACGAAGTCTATATCTCGCACCCGAATTCCCTCCATCTTCTGTATTTAGGAGGCTACGTTGAAGAGAAGGGAATTGGATCATTACCCTTTCTCTTAGCCTTGGTTGTCTTGAATATCTCCGCTTCAATGCTGGGTTCAGTGAAGGAAAGGCGAGATGAGATCGCGTCACTATCATCCGTAGGGTTAAATCCAACTCACATCGCAGCCTTGTTTGTAGCTGAGGCAGCTATTATCGGATTTGTGGGCGGAGGATTGGGTTACCTTCTAGGAATCTCAGGTTATCGTTTGGCAGCGACCCCACTTTTTGGGG
>CAZBDB010000006.1:0-24097 GCA_964490655.1 uncultured Candidatus Bathyarchaeia archaeon
CACGAAGTCCATCGCCGGACGCTTTTTGATGCCGATAGGAAAACATTCTGTTCAATACGAGGCTGCCAAGTTTCCATTAAATCGCCGATCTTTCTTGCATAGTCCACAAGCCTAGTGAAATCTTTGTCGACGGATGAAGGAAGAGCGGAAACATGTGATGCGATGGGATGGATGGCACTGACAAATGAGTATGCAGGGAATATGGGCACTCTGTCAGACTCTTCAAGCCTAAGGCTGGCAAGTATCCTCTCTTCAGGCGACACTGCGTTCATCTTTGCAGGGAGACTATTTACACTTACGGGCTGATGGTTAACTTAAGCCTTGTTCCAAGCCGTCATTCCATATGCAAAGAAAGAACAGGACATCTACAGCTATTACGTCTATTCCCGAAGAGTCTCTGCTGGCAAAGGCTACAGCAACATCTACTGAATCGACAGTTGTTCATCTGCCTTCAAAGCCTATCGTTCGACCCCATTTGATTCTTCCAGTTCCCAATCCCGGGAGAAAGTGATCCAAACTTTGGCCAGCTACCACTCAGGGGCGATTGCTGTATTCACACGATCCCTTTTGCACACGATCCATGCTTTCCTAGCCTTTTCGCTAGGAATCTGTGGGCTACGGTCTTGCGTAGGAGCATACTTCTGTTGTATTTCTCAATGATTCTATGGCTGACGTAGTAGCTGGCCTCGAAGAAGGAAATCCACATGCGAGAATAGTGGGAAAGCCAAGCCAGTGCTCACTTCTCTATACACAAACAGAGTTATTTTCTTTGTAGAATATTAAGTCTACTGTCCAGCTGGCTAGCTCCAGATACGCATGAATTCTTACTCCTGTGCAGAAGTCCACGAAATGCTTAAAAGGAAAACCGGTCTAAGCCCAAGGCTATGGTCGAGGGCGTAGTAGGGCTCGGTGGCGGCGATCCTTACCTTCCATCGCCAAGGAGCGTTCGAGTTGCAGCCAAGAAGGCAATCGACAGTGGATACACGCATTATTACGTTTCATCTGAGCTTAAACGTGCCGTTGCGGAAATGCTGAAGGAGGACAACGGAATCGTTGTGGATCCCGGGTGGGCCATCACTATAACGAGCGGGGGCCTTAACGCCTTGTTCTCTACCATACTGGCGACAGTGAATCCTGGAGATGAGGTTCTCATGCCAATCCCCTACTTTCCCAGGTTCAGGCAGATAACCATAACGGCCCGCGGTGTCCCTGTTTACTATTCGCTTTCGGAGGATGAGATCTGGCGTCCGGACCTAGAGGAGCTGGAGAAGGGCATTAGCTCAAAGACGAGGCTCCTGATATTGAACTCCCCGAACAACCCGACAGGGGGCGTGATCAACCTGAAGGACCTAAAGGTGATATCGGAAATCGCCCAAGAGCGCAACTTGCTCGTCCTTTCCGACGAGGTCTACGCGAACGTCGTCTACTACCCGACTAGGCACTATAGCATTACATCCCTCCCAGGCATGGAGGAGAGAACCGTGATCATAGGCTCCGTCTCGAAGGCTTACGCCATGTGCGGCTGGAGGGTGGGATGGGTTGTCTGTTGTAACAGGGATCTGGCGAAGAGAATAGACTCCGTCGTCAGCCAGATGATTTCAACCCCCTGCTCGGTCAGCCAGATGGCCGCCCTCGAAGCCTTGAGGACCCCCCAAGCTCTGACGAAAAGAATGCTCAGGATGTGGCGGAGGCATAGGGACATTGCATATAACAGGCTCATGGAAATGCCCGGGATTCGGTCCCAGAAGGCTAAAGGAGCCCTCTACATGTTTCCCGACCACTCCAGGATCATTAAGAGCTCCTTGGAATTCGTGGAATTCCTAAGAAAAGAGGCGAAGGTGAGCTTGGGAGCGGGATCACATTATGGAAAGGACGGTCATGTCAGATTGGGCTTCTCATGTCAGCCCATGGATAAGTTGAAACTCGGTCTTGAGAGGATGGAAAAAGCTATCCGGAAGGTTATGCGCCGATGACTAGCGAGGGCTATGGAAATGGAACAGAGCTAAGTCCTATAGAGAGGTGATAGCGTCTATGAGGATCAAGAAAGCCACGTTTCAGGTTATGAGGTTGCCCCTGGCTGAACCCATTAGATCTGCTAGGACGCCCTTCCGCTCCACAGGCCTCCTCAGACTCGATACGGACAGTGGAGAGGTTGGATGGGGTGAAGCAAGTCCCCATTCCGTCGCAGAAGAGGGTCTAAAGCGATTAGGCGAGGCCCTGCTAAACGCGGATCCCTTTGATATCAGAGGAATACTGATGCAGATCTCGGAGCAAGGTCTTGCGAACGCCGTGGAAACTGCCTTGTACGATCTGATGGGAAAAAGCCTTCAGGTCCCGATCTGCAGCTTGCTGGGTGGAAAATACAGGGAAAGGATAGGTCTAACGTGGGTTGTGACAAGCCGTGGGGATCCTGAGCAAAGAGCGAAAGAGGCTCTTCAGTTCGTTGTGAGGGGTTTCAAGGAGATAAAGCTGAAGGTTGGTGTGGATCCGAAGGCAGACCTCAAAGCGATTGAGGCTATGAGGGAGCTTATCGGGGAGGACATCAACATTCGAGTAGACGCTAACTGCATGTGGACAGAAAACCCAAAGGTGGCCATAAAAATAATCAAATCCATGGAACCCTATGATCTTCAGGCCGTGGAGGATCCTATCTCCCGCCTCGCGTCGGAGGATCCCAAGAACCTCGCCCAGATCAGAAACGCCATTGTGCCTCTTCTGGAGGCCGATGCCATCTATCGGTCGCCCCAAGGCGCGTACAAGCTCCTACAGGAGGGAGCTGTAGACGTCATAAACATCGACTTCACCAAACACGGCTTCAGCTATGGTCAAGCAAAGGAAATACTATCTGTAACGAAGGCGGCCGGCGCTTGCTGCATACTGGGGGCTCTCGGCTCTGAGTCAGGGGTGGGATCAGCTGCCTTAGCCCACTTCGCCGCGTCATCTCCATACCTAGAAAGCCTCTCCCCCTATGGCGCCGAGATACTGGGTCCTCTATGGAATGAGGAGGACATCTTGAAAGATCCACTGAAGGTTGAAGACGGCTACTTGGAGCTACCGTCAGGCCCAGGCCTAGGCGTAGAGATCGATCAAGAAAGGATAGAGAGATATAAGACTAGGGAGTATGTGATCACTTGAAAAAAAGCGCGCGCAGACTGCAAGGAAGAAGAGATGAGTATAGAGATTCCCTTGTCAATACGTTAAGGTCATAGAGCCAAGAATCAGCGATCATTGCTTAGGGAGGTACTTCTTTGGGAACTTCGCGCCAGCAGAGCAGGTTAGGTACCAACCGATGCTTATTTCGGACACCTGAGTACACAGATTGTAAGCATCCCAGCGATCAAATCCGTAATCTTCCTCTAGCCAGAGAATTAGTTCAGTAAAGGCGATTTCGATAGCGTTCTCGACAGGCCTTGCAGTGCCAACAGCCATAAGGTATTCTGGAGACTCTATACGAGGCCAACCGATACGTTTGTTCTTTATCAGGTCAACAACCAGTGTTACCAAGGCAGGCATTTCAATTGCTGTTCCGCACAGCTCACCTTCCCCCTGGGTTGCATGGACGTCTCCCAAATATAGGTACGCGCCTTTCACCGATATTGGAAGGTATACCTTGTTGCCGATGCCCACCTCAACGATGTCCATGTTTCCTCCGTGGTTGCCTGTGCGTATTCCTTTGCCTTCACTATCAACTAATCCAATGGTTCCGATCATTGGTTTATAGGGTAATACTGCCTTGGTGCCCCAGTAGACCTTTCCATCTTCGACTGGGCAGATCTTCACCCAACGAGAAGGAGGAGGCAACGTCTTCGCCAGCTCGGCCAAAGGACCTTCGACCAAACTTTCCAAATTTGGGACATTAATACGCGTCGCGCCCTGCCCTCTCAAGGGCTGAATATCCTTGATGTCAACCATCAAGGTGTCTCCTTTCTCTGCGCCATCCACAAAGATTGGACCACTTATAGTAGGACCTCGAGGCTCGTGGGTCCAGTCCTTCTCAGTTCTGATTTGTCCGGAGAAGGCATCTTCAGTCTCGACTAGGAAAATCTCTCCGGGCTGAACCACAAGGGCTGGCTCACTGGGTGGATGCAAATCAAAGGTCAAATTGTCCAGTGAAATTCTCTTCAGTTCATACAGCCTCCTTAAAACCGCGCGATCTAGTCGCTAGACTCATGAACATGCCATTTCCTCTATACATATATAGGCTTTTCTAGCATTGTGCCAGTCTATGCTTTTGGTATTAAACTGCTGACAGGTGAATCCAGAGTTCACAAACGTCATGAAGAGGAGATAATCACTGCTGCTGGGCACTTCAACGAGAAGGCATCAACTCGCACAACTCTACCACTCCCTGTGAGGTCTTTTTGCTTGGAGCTCTTATACTAGAGATAGGTTTCACAAGAGCTCTGGGAATGCTTGAGTACAACTTGCCTTCCAAATGACGGATTATGGCTAGCCGATAGTAAGACATTCCTTACCGATTGAGAAAAAGCTCAATTACCATAGTGTTTCTTTAGCTAGCTGGCAACCTGATGAAGCACCATTGTAAACAAGTTATATAAAGAGAAACTCGTCATAGTCTTTCCAGGGATAGTCGGAGGGTGTTGTCGTTGAGAGGGTCCCGTGTCTTCTTCTTGGTTTTCTTGTTCGCCATTCTCTGTTCAAGTTTGATTATGGCCTGCTCTACCCGATCTGTAGTCGGATTCAAAGGCGACGTCACGCAAGGTATCGATATGGCGAACGTCATGCGAAACATCAACATGACGAACATAATGCGACATAGCGAGTACTTCTCCGGGCTTGGGTCAAGGTTCACTGGTTATCCTGGGTGCGACTCGGCGGGAGAGTATATTCGAGAATCCTTTGAGAGTTTGGGGCTGGCGGATGTTGAGTATCAACCGTTTAATGTCACCGTGCCTGTCGACTATGGCGCGAATGTTACCATCCTCAGCCTCGACGGAACACCGGAGAGGGTTCTTGAGGCCTATACGCTTGTGCCGAACATGGTTCAGACCAGTCCGACGCCTCCTTACGGATTAACTGGTAGACTCGTCTACATCGGTACGGGGTCTCTAGCTGAAATGAGCGGCAAGGATATTGCTGGTGGCATCGTTGTCATGGATCTTGCGGGTAGCAGAGATAACTGGATCCGCGCGGCTAGTCTTGGCGCTAAGGCAGTAGTCTTTATTGGAATGGGTGATAGGAGAGATGCTCTCAGTAAGAGCGTGTGGGTTCCGCTGGATTTTCCAAGGCTTTTTGTTCCGGAATCTGGGGGTGCCATCCTCAAGGAAGCCGCGAACAGGAACGTTAGCGTCAGAATATTCTCGAGTATGCGTTCCGAGCGGAGAGAGGCTGTAAACGTCATAGGCTTCATCTATGGCGAAAAGCTTCCGGAGCAGACGCTCATATTCACCGCCTACTATGACTCGTATTCTATCACTCCGCGTCTAGCGCCCGGTGCACAGGAATCCCTAGGCATCTCCTCACTTCTTGAGCTGGCGAGGCTCTTCTCACGCCTCAAAGAGAACAAACATGGACCTGATCGAACGATCATGTTCGTGGCTTTCGCGGGACATCAACAGGCTCTGCTCGGGGCGAGGGAATTCGCAGAGCTCTTCCTATTTGAGAGAAGATGGGAGAGTAAGGTCGGCTTAATGGACATAACCTATTTCCCTGTCTTGATAAACCTCGATCTCGCCGCCGACAATGATTGGGTTGTCAACCTGGGCGCCGGTGATGTCTGCGCGTTGAGTTACGGCACTCGATCTCCAGCCCTCCAAGAGGTCCGCTGGCTTTACGAAAGGTTTGAAGACGTTTATGAGCTGGAGATAAGGGATGCTTGGAAGGCTGTATACGGGAAGATTTTCAGAGTGGACCTATCTTCATACTACTACGCAGGCAGTCGTGCTCCGGAGCCTAACCCAATGGTCATGGACAGTGAACCATACTTAGCCGCTGGCGCCAACGGCTTCTCATTTTATACGGCTTACAGCGTGCGTAGATATTATGCAACACCTTTTGATGTGTATGATGGGCTGGACTGGAGTAATCTTCGTCCCCAAGTTGAAACCGTATTCTCTGTACTATTCAGGTTGCAGGCTGAGCCTCAGTATGAGGGATTGGCCACGGAGGTCACGAGGGTTGCAGGGCGTCTTTACGGTGCAAACTACGGGAAACTTGTCGGTAGAGTTGTGATCTTCAACCCCATGACAAATCGATACGAGGGAATTCCGAACGCACTCGTAGCAGTGGTTGGACCAGATTTGTACAGGTACGTACTCATGGCTGATGAGGAGGGTGTCTTCACGGTTGTAGGAATCACGTCTTGGGGTTATAATTATGCAATATACCCGTTCTGGCTTGATGAAAACGGCAGTATTGTGTACGCCCCCGACTTCGGCACGTATGGTTTCGGAAACACGGTACAGATAACCCAGTGGGCTGGAGGCTTAACTGGCAGCCTTGAATATCCGCGCTACTTCACTGTCTTCAGGTGTGGTTCAGTTGCGCTCTTCGATCTAGTAGCCCCAAGGACCGGTTATGGTCTGAGTACGTTTCAAATCATGGACTTTGATACGCATGCTACGCCTCTCCACTACAGTTTTTTCACTCCTACTGCTGCAGGTATGCCAAGTAACCTTGTCGTCGCATTCCTCGAACCTGATAGTAAGGTTGAGGCGACCGTTTTTGAAGCCGACGTGCCTAACCCCGCAGCCATAGTTTTGAATGCGTCGGAGGCGTATCCTGAGGGCAAAGGTTACGCTGTCAGGTATGGAGAGCAATCGCTTGTCACCAACACAATCGTAAGGAACGCTGAGGATATGTGGTTGCTTGATGATGCGAGGTTGAATCTTTTCAGGGAATATGATGTCTTTGAGCCTGCTGCAAATCAGCTACATGAAGAGGCTGGGCGGAGATTGGCTACTGCCCGCGCCGCTTTTGAGAAGAAGGAATACGGCATGATGTTGACTAGTGCTCGCGAGGCGCTAGCTGTTGAGACGAGGGCTTATGCTAGAGCCCTAAGTCTCTATAACGAGACAGTTAGTTCAACGATGTTCTTCTTTGCTTTACTCGTACCGTTCGCCTTTCTCGCTGAGCGGCTCTTTGTCTCATCCAATGGCATGAGAAGGCTTGCCGGCACGATCATAATTTTCACAATAGCCCTGGCTGTTTTTGCTCTCATCCACGCGGGGTTCTACCTCGGACAAAATATGCTTGTGGTGTTGATAGGGTTTGTCGCAATGGCCCTTACGTTGCCTCTTGTACCTATTCTCGGCGGTTATGCTCGGTCAAAGGTGACTGAGTGGAGGCGGAAGGTTGCGGGTTTACACTTTGCTGAGATAAGTAGAACTGGGGCTTCTATGCTCGCGCTATCCTACGGGGTTCAACAGATGAGGAAGCGCAAACTTAGAACCACCCTCACATTCACGTCAATTCTTTTGATAACTTCGTCTCTCGTCTCGATGACATCAATCTCGGCGACGAGCGTGACCCTGCACGTGCCGTCAGGCGGTGAACCTACACGTACAGGCATACTTGTCGCGGCGTGGATAGATCCGTTCAGAGGTCCCCGCACCATACCTGAGGATGTTCTCAACGGGATAAAGCTGGCTTATGGTGGAGAAGCGGCGATAGCGCCTAGACTGTGGCTTTATAATATCCATGCGGGAAGCTTGCCGGGTGACTTCAGGGATCCTCATGCAAGGGGGTTGCTGAACGTGACATCTAAGGATAAGTGGCGTACGGCTGGAGCAATCCTTGGAATCTCCGCGGAAGAATTGAACATCTGGCCAATAGACATGGCAGTCCTTAAGGAGGGTATCTGGTTCCCATCAGAGGAAGGCCTTTTTGTCATTATAAGCGAAACTTATGCCCGAGACCTGAACATAAATGTGTCAGATCCGTCTTCAACCCAGATTAAGATTAACGGGATTGGGATGAAGGTGTGCGGAATCTATGATCCGTCGAGTTTAGAGCTGGTAAAGGATTTGGATGGGAGGTCTCTTGTTCCTCTTGATCCTTCAGATTGGAGGGCGCGTAGACCTCTCTATAGCTTCGAGATTGTTCTGATGCCTTTTGAAGCCGTGATGGGGCATCTGTTTGATTACGGGCCCGCGATATTCCAGATCGCTATGGGACTTGATGACCCTGGGAAGGTAGAAGAGGTTGCTGAATCTATGAGTACGTATTATGGTTTTGATGTTTATGCATCCACGGGTGAACAAACATTGTTGTATGCGCATGGTGTGTCAAGAGAGGTTAGCGGTTTCCAGTTTATCATTCTTCCTGCTGTCGTCGGTGTTCTGAACCTCTTAAACATTATGTTAGGTAGTGTTTTTGAGAGGAAGAAGGAGATCTCTATCTTTGGCTCTGTGGGTTTGTCACCGCTCCATGTTGGTAGCATGTTCCTTGCCGAGGCAGGTATATACGCAGTGTTGGGAGGTTCCTTGGGCTATTTGTTCGGCATCGTTCTCGCCTCAATCGCGTATAGACTCTATGGTGTAGCAGTGAATTATTCTTCTCTCATGGTTGTGGCCGTGGTGTTGCTTTCTATGGGTTTGACGACAGCCGCAGTCATCTACCCGATTTACAAGTGTGCAAGGCTTGTAACACCATCCCTCGAGAGGAGGTGGAAGATCCCTACGAAGCCTCGAGGAGACGTTTGGGAGATCCCATTGCCGTTTATATCCACCGAAACTGAAACTCATGGGATATTCTGTTTCATAAAGGAGTTCTATGAGGGACATTCCTTGAGGGAAGAGTCTCCCACATTCTTCGCCCAAGACCTATCCGTGGAGGAAACAGTCGAGCACAAGGCAAGAATCAAGTCGCTAAGCGCAACCGTTGCAATAGAACCCTATCCAAGAGGTATATCGCAGAAAGCCGTGTTTGAAGCGGTCACTGCCGAGGGCATGTCCAATTTCGTCTTGGTGCTCAATAGACTCACAGGAGAGCACTCAGCTTGGCGCAACTTTAGCTCACCATTCGTAAAAGATATCAGAAGGCAACTCCTCATATGGCGAAGCCTAGCAGAGAACGAGAAGAAAAGATACATACAGGCAAAACTGTAGCCGAACAAGTCTCTACTACACAAAAGAGGAAGAATGGGTAACACGTGGAAATCAACATCTGAGCTGCCATCTCTAGGCCTTCGGATGAGCTCCACGCCTGGGCTTGAGAGGTCAGGCATGGTCACGTTGAGACCTCGGATAGTTGTGTTAAAGTACACTCGCTTCAGCTCTCAGCTAGCTAGCTCTCCGGAAGGAGATAGCTTCATGCGCCGATATGGCCTCAAAGCCTTCAGCCGATTAAGCCTTAGGCTCCTCCTTGGTTATGATCTTCCTCCTAGGATCGCTGTTCTCGCTTCAATATCCCAGAGCCGAGTGCAGGAAGTCCCGGGCGGTGCTGGATAAGTACTAGTAGGGGAGCGGCCAAGCCGCGTTCCTGATCAGCGCGGCTATTGAGCCAATCGCTGCAGCAACACCTTCGCCGAGTGAAAGTCCTGCAATCGCTATGATCTTATAGTCGGTCCACCTCTTGCAGAGTCTTCTCGTCAAGAACTTGTTGACGATACCTCCGATTAAAAGGGATAAGGGACCGGGTGTGGGGGTTCCGAAGCCCGCGGCGAACCCAATTATGGAGAACGGTATCTTAAGGAGATGACAGACTAGGGTTGCTGCACTAGCCATTCCAAACGCGATGCCAATGTTTGCTGGCACCCACGAAATCTGTGATCTTCCAACCCAGATAACACTATTGAGAACATTTATGGGCCAGAAGATGACTGTGGCAGGATAAGCTGATGAGGGGATCGCTGACATCCTCCAAAAGGCATCGACGTAGAAAAAGCCTAACACGACCGCCAGCGCAGTCGATATAACGTAAGCGGACAGCCAGCTCTTGTGGCTTGTCTCGGTCATGTCAGCAACCGCTAGGTTTGCACACATACTAGCCCCGCCTCCATCCAGGGGTATAAGCTGACCCGTATACCAGATGTCGATTCCCGGATATCCACTCGCGAGGATTACGCCTTCACGGAGGTAGGGTATGCTGACCCCATAACCCGTCTCCCCAATTCCCCTTCCAGCGATGATTGAGGTTAAGAATGGCATGCTGAAACCTAAAACGATAAAGATCCAAGCTGGGAATTTTGGCACAAGGATGATGGGAAGCGCGGTCAGGGGTATGGCTCCCCCAAGCCATAGTGCGATGGGAAGAAGTGATGACCGTGCAGCTGCTCCACCCCTTGTCAACGTCCTCATGGACCTGGTCAAGATCCCCGAAACTTGCCGCCACCGAAGAACTAGGGGTATTAGCCCCGCGGCTAGGCCTACGCCGATATTTGGGCTTGCCCAAACTCGGAGCATCGACATATTCCAGATATCTCTGATACCCATACCTGTAGCGTATCCGAATAACCCCCCCAGCCTTTCGGCTTCAGGCGGAAAGAGATGCACGAGTAGAGAGTTTCCAATAAAGTGGACACTGAAGGAAGCTATGAATATGGATATGACCACGTTGAAAGGTACTATAAAGCCAGTTGCGAACGCGAAGAGGTCGGTCGCAAAGCCGAAGGCGGCTCCAGGCAGGATGGCGTCCATAGGTATCTCGACCCAAGGTATCGGGATTGGCGTCATCGCGAAATTGGTTGCGAACGGGAAGCCGAAGAGTAGGACACCGAAGGCAAGGCCAATCACTGCAGTAACAACCATGACGCTCATCTTCCGCGGCTCTCGTGTCGCAACTGTGACGACCATCTCACCGGAGACCCTCTGGAGTGGGAATTGCAGCCTTTCAGTCTTCACGTAGAGGCCATAGGTCATAAGTCCCAATCCAATGTTGGACATGAGGCCGAAAGCCAGGGAAAAGTAGGAAATGAGTATGGGGATCAGAAAGTCGCTGTGGAACAGCGTTCTTTGGTAAATGGCTGTGGATGTAGGCGGCGGTGCCACCCAGTCTGGAATAAGGTAACGTAAAGGAATGTCAGTTCCCGGAGCTGTGAAAGTCAAGGTGTATGGACTGATATTCCTGTAGTATAGGTTGAAAATGAAGTTGGTTCCGTATATGGTTGCTCCCGACACAGCGGCGCAGGACCAGATGATGAAGAGCTCCTGCTTGGTAAGCGATGAGCCGAAGAACCTCGCGACCTCGCTGAATAGGAGAACAGTTGTGTAAGAGATAGTCCACCACATGATGTCCGCATTTCCCATAGCTAGCGTCATCCAGATGCTCGCCGGCAGGAAGACCACAGCTGTGTAGATGAGGGCTACAATGGAATTGATGGTCAACCCGTTCCGATACCTGATATCCGGCGATCCGGGCTCCACGATGGACGTAACCGCATCGGTTTCCACCTTCTCGTCAGCCATTTTTCAACACCTTCCTCGTGCGCTGCATCTGGTTGATCTATAAGGGATTAATCGTCGATGGGAGCTGCACTGTTTTTCCCATCCGGGATGACTTGAAGACGGCGTCAATGACCTCAAGCACCCGCACGCCGTCAAGTCCCGTGATCGCGGGTGTCCTATCCTCCAACACGGCCTTAACGAACTCTCTAAGCTCACGTTCAAACATTGGATAGACAGGGTCTTCGGTGAATTGTATCGTTGTTGGATTAGCGTAGTCGACCATCCTCAAACTTTGGATGAAGAGGCAGTTCTCTCTCCAATCGCTTTTCATGTATCCTTCAGAACCGACGACCTCAACTGAGTCTATGGCCTTCGAGGCGCGCATCGTCAGGCTGAGGCTTGCTAGAACGCCGTTCCTGAAACGGATCGTGAAGGAGGATGTTTCGTCAACTCCGAAGGTTGGATGGTCGTTAACCTCAGCAGATACACTCTCAGCCTCGCTTCCAACCATCCAAAGGACTTGGTCTATGAGATGCGAGCCGAGGTACCGTGTGATGCCGCCGCCTTTGGGCTCCTCCAAAAGCCATCCGCCGAGAAGCCCGGATCCCTTAGAACCCAAGACGAGGTCGATCTCTCCTATGGCGCCTCGATCGATGAAGCTTTTCATTGAGGATCTACCGGCTAAGTATCTCTGACAGTATCCAACCATGACTTTCACCCCTACCCTCTCAGCGGCTTTAACAATTTCGTTTGCCCCAACGCTGTTCGTCGCCATCGGCTTCTCAATGAATACATGTTTTCCAGCCTTCGCAGAATCAACCGCAATGTTTTTCAGTGCGAAGTGGGGGACAGCGATGATCACTCCATCCACATCTTCCCTTGCCAACAACTCGTGATAATCAAGGAAGTAGGTCTTGACGCCGAATTCCTTAGCTAGCTGCTTTGCCGCTTCGTCTTTCAGGTCGGCAGCGGCCGCAAGAACCCCACCTTCAACTCTGCGGAGAGCGGTCGACAGATTTCTACCCTGGCCGCCACAGCCTACGAGCCCCAGCCTTACCTCTTTCCTCATTGCCGTTCTCCCTAACGTTACTTTTTTTTCGCACATAAATCTTGGCAATTCCTGCTGGAAGCGTCCTGGTTGACTTTCTCCTTAGAGGTCATCCAGTCAAAAAAAAGGGGTGGATTGGGGAATACTCTTAGAATTCCACTTTTGCTCCAAGTGTCTTGAACCATCTTGGAATCACGTAAGCACCGAAAAATATGAACGACATGAATACGCCGCCCATTGCGATGCCCACGAAGAGCGGTAAGAGTTTTCGGTAAAGCTTCGTTCCTCCAGTTCTGAATATGGCAAACTTGATTATCCATACGATTATGGCCATGAACCAGATTCCGGTGTAGTTGTATTCCGCTGAGAAGCCGACGATCACGCCGAGTGGATGGAACGGCCACCACGCGAACCGTGTTCTCAGGAACCAAAAGATTCCTGGGAGTATAAAGGCGATACCTGCGGTCGTCCAGTCGATCGGACCCCAAGCAGGGCCGTGAGGCATCCAGTTGTTTAGCCCAGCACCGCTCTCCACCATTCCCTTTGCCTCACTTGGCCCAGAGGCTGTCCAAGGCCAGTTGGTATATCCGTAAGTCATCGTGCTCCAGTAAGCCACGAAGAAACCGATGAAGATCGAGACCGCGAGAGCGCCAAGCGATGCCACTACAACATCTCTCATGCTTGTGCCGGTATCCGATGCTACCCTACAGGAGACGACTGTACCGATGGAGTTGTTGTCCTGAGCATACGAAGCCGTGTAGAAGCCAGTCCATAGCATCTCATTAAGCATATCGGGTTTCGTACCTATGCTAGCGTACGCATCAACAAAGCCATTGGTGCCCCAGAAGAGTTCGTTCGCTGGGTAATTCCAGAGGAAGGTTGTTGTGAAGGCGAAGCCCGATTCAAGTAGTATCCGCACTATCCCAAAGAACAAGATCAGGTTTAGAACGATGTCGGCCAGCATGAAAGCAGGGTTAGCCCCTAGGGCTACAGGAATGAGCCATTGCAGCAGAAGCGAGCCCAAAAACATCAGCAACAATGTCCTCGTCGTGAAGCCTTGCAGACGGATCTCTTCTGCCGCTTTCTCAGCTGCAGGTTTGCTTACAGCGGCCTTTGCTATGTTGACAATGTTCCTCCATCCGAAGACCAAAGTCCATACGCCTAATGAGAAGAGTCCCCAGTACGCTGAGAACTGCCCATAATAAGGCATAGTCGGAGCGTACCAAAGAATCGCGCCACGACCCTGTTCAGAGATATCCGGCCAACCAAGGAACCAAACGCCTAAAGGCGGTATGATAATCCTCATGACAAAGTAGGCGAGGAACATAGTCATCAAGATGTCTTGCGGCACGAGGAACAGAAGCGACATCACTATGAGGTTGTACCCTGGCCCTACCCACGCGTTCGGCAACGGCGGGTATATGGTAAGGTTTACATCCCAGTTAGCGAATGGAGTTATCATCTCAAGGTTCCAAAGAGTTGGTGGAATGGCGTACAGAAGCCCGACGACGAACCCTATCCAGAGGAACTTGTTGAGAATCTTGGGTCTCTCGGTCTCAGATCCGACCTGATCGATCATCACTAGGGGGATTGAAGCCATCGGAATGGAGAGCTTCTCAACGTCAACCCATTGTCTCTTCCAGAGCAGGGCGAAAAGGTTCATTGTGAAGACCCCGAAAATCAAAGCAAGAGAAGACACAACAACAGTAGCTGGGCCATAGAGTACTGGGCTCAGGAACTGCTTCAATTGCGGTCCGCCCCCCTCCTTCATAGCAGCCCAAATCCAGAATTGGGGACCCCCCATCGCTACATAGGTGGTCACAAATGCTGGTGCCACGGACATCGCCAAGACTACAAGGCTTTCACTTGGACTGAACCTGTATTTCCGCGGGAGAAGGGCCACAATCACCATAGCAAAGAAGAACGGTAAGAATGCTTGTAAGTTGAAGGTCCACGAACCGAACCCACCCTTAGGCGCCCAGAAGCCAAAGTCTGACCCAGCGAAGCTGTGCCCCCATGCACCATATGTCGTATTCATAGTCTCCAAGGTCCAATACACCGTGAAGATGATGCACAAAGCCAAGCCAATAGCTATCGCTCTAGGTGTCATACCCTTTGTCACAATGCCTGTCAAGATTTCTCCCCAGCACGCTGGTTGTCCTCCACACTATTTAATACTTGCGGTGTCTATGCATGCATAGATGGATCACGAGAGAACGCATTTATGGTCTGCGAAACAAACAGAGTCTAGGTAGCTGGTTTGCCGCACATCTTGCATTGCTAAACAGGAAACGGTTTTTCCTCGCGCTGTTATCTACTTGTTCTGGATTATTCTGTGGACTCCGTTGCCAAAGTTGTAGAGTCTGTCAGTGTATTTCTCTGATATGTGGGATGCTAGGACTTCTCCCGCAAATATAGTATGGTCTCCAGTCAGGAACTTTCCTCTGACTTTACATTCGAAACAAGCAACTGCATCCTTAATCAAAGGTGGCTTAACATGTTTCGACTCTGAGGTTGCTATTCCATATTCAGCGAACTTGTCTGTGTTTCTTCCGGAGCAAGAGCCTGTAAAGTCGATTAGATCGTTCATCTCTTGGTTTGGGAATACAAGTACAAACTCGCTAGTCTCTTCAATTAGTTTATGGGTGTATCTTCTGTGGCCTATGCTTACCGCTAACATAGGTGGAGTTCCTGAAGTGACCATGCTCCAACCAGCAGGCATAACATCAGGTTTCCCTTCACTATCACAACTCACAACTAATACAGTAGGCTCAGGGTACTTTCTTCCTATAGCTCTAGAATATGGAACTTCGATCATATCACTTCAACTCTCACATATATTCTGCGGACTAATAACGGGTTTCTTTTAATTTATAGTCCGCTGTCGACAGTGCTAGCTAGCTAAGAAGGTTATCAAAACCAAAGTGCTTCTGCTACAGGATACTTTCATCCTATGACTTGTCTGAAGACACGGAGATGATTGTTTCTCAAGATCTTCTTCGAAGCGCGCGCGCTCGTGGGGAGAATTTTCTCTTTCAACGAGTATTTTCGTAATGTTAGGCATCTGAGTCACATCTTCTAATCCCCTCGGTGTATCTCTTGCCGTCGAAATCTGAGCCTAGGCCAACGTGGTCAACTCCTACGAGATTGACTACATGATCGATGTGGTGAACCACACGCCCTACCGTAGTTTCTTTGGGATGTATGAAGTCTGGAAAAGGGAAGGTGAGTAGGCGTGCGCTAGGGGACTTTGAAGTGTGTTTGGCTGATTGTTCTCGTGTATGGATCGTGGACTTTTATCTTCCATCTTCCTTTAGGTGCGTTCACCGCCATCTTCATCTTTCTGGAGTAAACGCCATTCGCTGTTGAGTGGAGTCCCCCATAACGGGAATGCTCTGTCCCATCCGGGTCGGTCACAGTTATTTCGACTGCTTGGCTTCCCAACGCGGGCTTCCCCTTGGCGTTCTCAAGTGTAGCCGTGTAGGAGAACATCTCGCCTCTCTTGACACTCTCGGATTCAACCTTGATGCTGTTCTTTACAGGCCTCTCAGGATAGAAGCCTATGATCTTGCCAGCAAGCTTGTCCACTTCAAGGCAGAAGCTCACGACGCCGTCCTTCACGTCGAAGCAGACTTCTCCCTTCTCAGCGACATCGTACGCGAAGACCGGTGTGAATCCAGGCTCGTAGATGTGGATCACGCTCTCATCCTTTCGCTGCTTATGGTTCACCACGACGAGAAGGAAGCAGTTATCCCCTTCGAGGAAGCCTACTTCGAACTCGAAGTTTTCTGCTAATGCTCTTGGTTTAATGCCTTCGCCGAATAGGAAGCTACGGATCGTGTTCTTTAGGAGCTTTCTCGCATTCATGTCATCCTCTTCAACGGCAACCGTGTAAGCCTTGTCTATGTTGGAGCAGAAGAAGAGCGTCTTCCCCTTACCGTACTCGCCCTTTAGGGCCTTCAAGCCGTTGAAGAGCTGGACATCTTCTTTGCCGAGAAGCTTCCGCAAGAGAACGCTGTTTTCGCCTTTATCGTTGCATGATGGAATCCTATCAAAAAAGAGGATGCCTCCCTCCTCCACAAATCCAGTTATTGTCTGCGCTACATCGTCAGGCAGGTACTCCACACCCAAAAGAACCAGAGCTTTGTAGCCCGGAAGGCCCTCAGCCTGAACCAGTCTTTCATGAACGACCTCGAGCTCACCGAAAGCCCTGAAGAAGACTTCGTAGCCATTCCACGGATTGTACTCGAAGGGCCACCTATCGTTGAATGGGCGATCCTCAATGGTCTTATGATCGCCGCGGATCGGCGACTTCGGATGAGGATGGTTGAGAAGCCAATGGGTGAATGGGAAGAGCATCGCAACCTTAGCCCTAGGCTTATCCACCTTAGTAAGCACGGGTCCAACCCGGGCAATCTTCTTTAAGTCTTCCCCCAACTTGTCAAACCTCTCCTTCCTTGGAAGATTTACTCCGTCTGAGAACGTGACGTTGATGAATGTTCTGATCCAGTTTACTCCGTGGGCAAGGGCTGTGTATGTGATCTCGCGGCTCGCCTCGGGCGGAGCAACATACATCGGATAGTTCCGATCGGTAGTCTCGACGTAGAAGCCTAATGGCTGCTTGTAATGTCTGGTCAATGCTTTATGGCCTGAGAGGTGGTGATGAACTGCATGGAACTTGAGCTTCTCGGATCCCCCCCAAATCGGGTACATGTAGGGATAGGTGTCAAAGCTGAGGATATCAGCGTAAGGTGCCCAGGCGTAGGAGTCTCGGAAATAGTATTCTGAGCAGAAGGTGCCGAAGCTGAGCTGGCAGAGCTGTTGACAGAGCAGGAAGTTGGCTCCCGTGCTCTTCTTGATCTCATACAGTTCTCCGAAGCCTTTAGCCCAGTAGTCGCTTACGAAATGATAGAGGTTCATACGAGATTCCACAGCGTAGTCACGGATGTTTTTGGGGTCCGGCATCTCCTCGCCATATGTTTTCTTGAAGAGGTCCTTACAGTACTGGCACTGGCAGATAGAGTCAGGAGAGGTTAGGGGCTCATCTACTGTTTCAAGGTGATGGGTTCTAGGAACCTTACTCGCAGTCCCAAACTGGGGCATAGCGAGCGATCTCTGGTAGGCGGGGAATCCAGGGGAGTTTACACAGATGGATGGCGGTTTATGTCTCAAACATTCGATTAGGGCCCCATAATGATAGGTTAAGGCTAATCCTTTCATCTGGGCGTAGCGTTCTGTATAGTTTAGCATCTTCTGCCAGTTGGGATTCCGGTTCCAGTCATAGTTCTTAAGGTCGCTACCTCTCAGTTCGATAGTGTTGTATCCGTGCTCCATTATGTCGTCAATTCTTTCCCTAATCATGCTTTCATCTAGAATCGTTTCCTCGCTCATATACTCGAGGTCGCTCATGATGGGGAAGAAGTCTTCCAGCTCCAGCGGATCCACGACGTATAGCTTCTTCTCAGTAACGTCCAAGACGTTGTTTGTCTCTTCTTCAATCAGGCTGCATTCTATCTTGTATTCGCCCTTCAAGAGCGCGGGAACCTCGTACTCTATCTTTACCTCAGCTTGTCCGTTGGACAGCTTCTCGTCCGGAAAGCTGTTCACGACTTCTCCCTTGGAGTCGGTTATCCTCGTCCTTATCAAAGCCTTCTCTAACGGGAAGCCATCCTCCGAGACTGGTTTGATCGAAAGCTCCAGAAGTGAACCTGGGTCTACAACGTCCTTCCATGAGACTGTGTTAACTTTCAGCCTCGTCTTGTTGAAGACCTCAACCTTCCAGTCCCTTAGATTAATTACCTTGCCGCCTTCCAGAACCTCCGCGGTTAAGGTGTAGACTCCTTTGTTTTCGTACCCCTCTTTGGCTCTGAAGCTGAAGCTCACGGTTCCTTCACCCTTGAACGTTGCCCTAGGCCGGCCAACTAGGCTTCTCTCCTCACTAGATATCTCCCCACCATTCTTGAAAACCCTAAACTTCACCTTGACATCCGCAGATTTGTCTGAGGCCAACTTCAGCCAGCACTTATCCTCCTCCCCCCCAGTGAACATGCATCTTTTCGTGGGTACGAACTCTTTGATTGCGATGCTGGACTCTCTATGAGTCAGCCAGAGAACAAGCTGCCTAACCAAGTCGTCGTAGAAGTCGCTTGTGAAGAAGATGCCCTCAACGACCTCGTTTGCGGTGGGGTACGCGCTTAGAACCACAACTCTCCCTCTGCCATACTCTTTGACAACTAGTAAGGGATGGCCGTCAACCTCCATAAGCGTCTCTCCGTCTTCTTTAGGTTCAATCCGGCAGACTCTAGTGATCTTCCCAATCCCCTCCGGAAGGCCCGAGGTGATGTAATGCCTTTTCAAAATCTTAGCCTCAGCGTCTACACGATAGGCTTTTTCTTTTGGGAAACTTGCAGGAAGTAAGGGGTCTAGAAGCTGGTAGGTTCCGTAGCTGTTTCCGAGGCTATGGACGCCGCCGATCAGCAGAAGGCCTCCGCCAGCCTCAACGTAAGAGATTAAGTCTCTTTGCTCCTTTACACTCAAGACTTCAGGGTCTACATTAACCAATACGACGAGGTCGTAACCCATCAACCCCACGAAGCCCTGAACATTCATGTCCACTCTCTTTGGAAAAGGATAGCTCAGAGGATAAGGGTGCCCCATAAAGAGGCTTGTTCTAATCTTCACCTCTTCAGGAAGCGATCTAAGGCTGCTTTCAACCCTGAAAAATCCGCCGTCTGAAGCCTTTACAAGAAAGACTTTCATACACACCACTTAATTCGATTAAGGTTGGAGCTCTTATAATACTAATGGTTTGTGTGAATAGCAATTCAGAGGCTGATCAGAACCCTTGGAAACCCAGGCGAAAATATGAAGCAAGAGAAAAGAAGATGTTGTTTTTCAATAGAAGAAGTATCTGTGTTCTACCGGTTCAACAGAGCAGGGGAATTTTGGTCCAGGCTCTACATAGGATACCCAGTAGCTTCTTCGTTGCGGCACCATAACTCCCTGGATCAAAGTGGCGATGTTTGATGTACGCGCTTGTTCGTCTAGGTGTCTGCATACAGGGGATGGAAGTGTGTGGTCTCGAATTACCTTCCACATGGCTCCCACGCCCAGCTCATCCTCGCTGTCAATTATCCTCCTAATGGTAGTGTGGCGCTTCAGATTGAACTTGTATGAGTCTGTTGAATCGTCCATCAACTTCTTCATCTCGGGATGAACGGCAACGCCGGCCGTTGTGAAGGCGTACTCTTCCCCCTCCTTGGGCCGTAATATTCCGCACTCCATCAAAGACTTCTCCACGATGGCAGCGTCTCCGTTGCCATCTACAATCGCCGTGTTTCCACTTCTTGAGGTGAAGGTATTATATCTCATGATCATTTCCACAGCTTCGTCAACGGTTGAGCAGCGACGCATTACAAGGTCGTGAACATTTGCCGGGAAGATTTCACCGCCCTCTTTTTCCTCCCTATAGTATGTGCTCGCTCCGCTCATTGCTAGTCCCTTTTCGTTGATTCCGGCGAGTGGCGTATCCATTGTGCTATACCCTAATTGAGCTGGTCGTCGGATGAGCAACGGTTCGCCACAACGATTCATTGTGCATACATAGTCTTGAACTGGGCCATCATCGGTGTTGCGTCCAATCACAACGCCGACGTCCGTATTCGTGAAGACAACTGCAGTACATTCCCGGCCCGGATCGGAGTTTCCAGCCTTTTCGTTCTTTTCCAATTCATAGGCGAGAAAGCCCTCGCCCCTTGCATATTTGTAGACATCGTACCAGAAACTGTTAAAGATGATATCCTTGAAGGATAGCTCTGTTCCTTTGGCTAAGCCTTTCATGTAATCTTTAATGTATGCGTCCATGCCCTTGAGCTCTGGGTACTTACTGAGGTCAGGGATTGCGGTAATTCTCTTTTGATATGCGAACTCTGCATAATGGTACAAGTCTTCTTGGGTCCAGTTAGATATATTTCTCTCGATGGTTGAGTCCCTCCACATTTCCCTAGCAAATCTCTTCCAGTTTTGCACCTTTCCATAGAGATTCAGGAAACTTCTAATGCCCATTTTGTTTACTTTTCCAATAATGAAGCCATTTTCATACGCTGATCGCGTCAGCTCTATTACTCGCATACCAAACCTCCACGATTTCATAGTAAAGCTAGCTAGATGTTGTGATGTCATCTCCCAATGTATCTAAATCGACAATAACTGCAGGAGTATCTGAATCTTGAGCAAGCAATATATCACTTCCTAAGACAGGCCTGCATATAGAATAAAGACTTTTTCTGTTTTTATCTTCAAGCTAGCTGAGGCAAAGATCAAAGGCGAAACGGTTACTTTGGGGCTATAGTGGAACTGGTGAAGCGGGAATCTTCGCCGCCAGCGCACGCAAATCTAATAAGTGTTTCGAAAGCATGTAGGCTTAGAGGCGGGAGAAAGATGGAGTTTGGGGATCTAACCTTTATAGATGCCATGGTACGCAGAAGACAGCATTATAGAATTGATAGCCACGGCGATAAGACTAGAATATGTTGGTTGCTGGCGGATGCGATAATGTCCGCCTATAACACGGATAGGGAGAGGCTTATAGGTTTGATGGAATGGACGTGTAAGACTGTGCCGCATGTGGGTGGAGTAGACTATCGGGGCAGAACCGACTTTTTCAGACTCCACGCTCTAGACATAATCGCCCGTGGATTCGGAGCGTGCGAGGCAACTTCAGAAGTCTTCATCACCTTAGCCTGGCTTGCAGGGTACCCCGCTCGAAGAATCGCGATATCCTCCCGGCCCGATGTGAAAGGAAGGTTAGGCCACACGGTTGCTGAGGTTTACATACCCCAAGATGGAAAATGGTCATTCATCGATCCTGACCTACATAGATACTTCATACTTGAAGATGGCACCCTGGGAAACACCGTGGAACTCAGAGAATACCCAGAGATCACGCAGAAGTGTGAGCTTCAATGGAAGGAGAAAAAATGGAAGGGTGGATTGGCCTTCTTGAACAACTATAGGAATTTGGATGATCGGGGATGTCCCCGCTATCAAACCATGTTTCAAGGTGAGATTCAGGTACAGGAAGGTACATATAGTCTCGACGGTTTCTACGGAAGGTGGATCAAACTTTCGGCGGAAAAAGTGAGCTACCTTTATGGCGGGCCTAAGCATCCCGACGTAAGAAAACTTCTGGAGAAGAGACTTCCCTTCGTATACACGCTGCCCTCAACTCACAGGAAGAACTACTTCAACTATCTGTGGGATCTACCGCTCGATGATGGCGCTATATGGGATCTATGTGGACCTGAGGATATTTCCGAATGAATGCGAACTGATGGAGCCAATAGATAGAGAATGTCTGTGGGCATCTTAAGCCCGTGTTTGCGTGGTGAGGAGAGAGCGTTCGGACATCTACTCGGAAACCCAGGAATAGATAACAAGTACATCACTGTGGAGGAACTTCACGAGGCTAGTTCACAATTCACGGTTAACAATGACAGAACGAATATATCTCAAGATGAAGTGATAAATGTCTTATGGACTCAAGTGATAAGATCACGTTAGCGCGCGCTAGTATGGATTTCCCCTTACTCAAGCTTTAGAAGCAAGTGCACGAGCCACTCTTTCAATCTTGAAAGCAGACTCGGTTGTGCAAGTACTCTTGTAGAGCTTCAACGAACTGGTCAGTCTTTTTCTCCATCTCAAGAGTTCTCTTCTCGGCTTCCTTTCGGTTTTTCCCACTCTCTTCTTAGTATCGCTTGATCAATTCCAAGTGCTCCCAGATCGTCTTCTCAAAAGCTTTCAGGCTCCGGAAAAGCCACTTATGATCTCTACAATCTCTTGGCCTTCCGAACGTTATTGGCGCGTGAGCCTGTTTCTCAAATCTCTCGTGAAGTCTTTAGATGACCTGATCCACTCCTCAAAGAACGTGGCAAAATCTCTAATAAAGATAGCAAGCTCATCGTCAAGATCTTCTCTTTCTCGCATTTTCGAATTGAGCTCGTCCAATGATCGCAGAATATCGGACGGAAGCTTCCCTATCATCATCTGTCGTAAATCAGAAAGAATCATCACAAGGATCCTGTTAGTCTCAAGCGCATATACTCAAAGAACAAAGCGGAGATCTTGATGAAGAATGCCATCAAAACGATTGAGATCTTGTACCATAAGTCCAAAGCTCTGAATACTAGGGTGCCGATGACAAAACACAAAGCTATGCAGCAGACTGTGACTATGGGATGAACATTCTTGACTTCGGCCCAGCTCATCTATGGGGCTCTCCTGTGAGCAAGAAGGTAGATTGCAGTGACCATGACCATCTTTTTATTCTAGGAAAGAACCCTCCAAGCTGCCGTTTCTTGTAACTCTAAAGGCATACTGCACAGATCACAAACACTACGATTCCAATGACGATTTTCGTATGCAGATTCATCGAGACGACTCCTATTCAATACGAATCGCGCCTTTGTTCGCGGAGTCGAATATCTTCTGGCCCGTTAGCTAAAAACTTGACATATTCCTTAGCTAGCTAGCTAAACCGATATCCTCATATCGGGAGCGAACCATAGAAGAAAGACTCGGTTGGCTTGCGGCATAGCTAGCTATCTTAGGAAGGTTCTACTCTTTTCGTTCTTTTGTCACTTCACACTCCTTCCTTCGCGGTTAAAACCCTCGAGATCGATAGAAGCTAATAACTAATATTTGTAAACCCCCAAAACTTCCGCAAAGTAGATTGTGTGTTGTTTTGAAAGAGGTGAGTTTCCAGATATTTTATCATAGATTCTGCATTCTATGTTCACCATACATTCTTTGATAGATGGTGGTTTTACATGAACAGAGGGTATTGGAGTTAGTCCTGTTTCTCTAAATTTATCAGTGTCTCTACCAGATTTCTCCCCGCAGAAAGCAACAGCCTCTTTGAGTTCAGGTGTGGGAACAGCTATCACAAACTCTTCAACCTCCTCTAAAAGTTCAAAAGTGTATGTGGCTGGACGGACCGCAACAACAGCAATAGGATTTCCCCAATGTCCGAGCAAAAGCAACCCTATTGTCATTACATTTGGACATCCATAGCTGTCAATGGACACTAGGAGAACTCCGGTGCCGGTCTTGATCATTTTGAGAGTCTGATCAAGATAGTCAAACAAGTCTACTTTCATCAATTCACAGCCAATAGTACGTATGGTGCTAATAAGGACTATACCCCCCTTTAGATATATGTCAACAACATCAAACTCCTGTTTTGTGCTACCTTTCAGGAAAGAAAGCAGCTCAAAACTTTTGTCCAAAAGCATCTCCCTAGGTTCATCATTAGCCATCTTTTTCTTTCTCATCTTCATCCCTTTATCCAACGTATCTACAGGTGATGTAATTCCCGGCTGTCAGGCTTTTCCGAGTGATCTTGAGGATGGCCCCAGGCTTCGCTCCAATGAGCATCACAACAGGGTCCGAAGCCCTTATCCGGGAAAGCTTGTAAGGCTCGATGTGATATCTCTTTAGTAACTTTTCGGCCTCTTCTTTAGGAACGATCTCATGTTTCGGCACGAGATGGTGATTGAAAATGTTGAAGGACGGAAGGGACTTTTCTGAGATGGGTTCGACGCGGTTTTTTCTTGCCTCTCTTCTAGCGGGGTCGGAGAATCCTCTCCCTACCAGGACTCCGCTTTCTATGTTCCTTTCCTCTAGCTTTTCTGTTAATCCATCTTAA
>CAZBDB010000007.1:0-19603 GCA_964490655.1 uncultured Candidatus Bathyarchaeia archaeon
TCTTTCGTTATTTTCATGGTTAGACTTCTCAAGTCAATACGAAAATAAGCTTTTGTATGCGGCGCCAAGCCAAGTTGCTAACAGATATGCATCTGTGAGCGCAACTTCAAGGCGGAATCACGGCTTCAATGTAGGTTTTAGGATCAAGGGCTGCTTTGGCCGCTGCCTCTGCGAAAGCCTCGAAAGGAACCGGATATAACCCGATCATAATGCAGAGAGATCCGAGGATTACTATGGGTATAAGCATCAATACTGGAGCCTCTTTCGCCTTCTTGGAGATCGAAGTTGCATCTTTCAATGCTGTCATCTGGATTAAGCGTAGACAGTAGACGGATGAGAGCAGGACGTTCGAGATCATTATTAGGGATAGGAGGGGCAGGCCAGACTCCAACGCGGCCATCACTATCATTAGTTCGCTCCAGAAGAAGTTCAGTGGCGGAAAGCCTATCAGAGAGATTGTACCGATGGCAAATATTGTGCCGGTTATGGGCATTGTACGCCTTATTCCGGCGAGCTCCTTCATGCTACGGGTCCGCGCACTGTGGATGAAGGCGCCAGCACAGAGGAAGAGGAGGGCTTTGAGAATCGCGTGGTTCAGAATGTGGAAGAGGCTCCCAGTTAGGGCTCTGTTGGATCCTATGGCGACACCGAGAAGGATGTAACCGACATTCGCGACCGTGCTGTAGGCCAGCAGGCGTTTGATGTCGTCCTGCAGCAAAGCCATAAGGTTCCCGGTGAACATGGTTAACACTGCAAAGGCTGCCAAGCTGATGTGCCAAGCCCCGTACATAGATGTGAAGATCAGCATGAGAACCCTGATTAGGCCGTAGATTCCTGTTTTGACCATGACGCCTGAGAGAATCGCGCTTACTGGGCTTGGGGCTGCCATATGGGCGTCGGGGAGCCATGTATGAAAGGGAGCCATGCCGGCCTGCAAGCCGAAGCCGACCACAAGCATGAGGAGGGCTACGGACATCCACGGGTTTCCTACACCCTCTGCCAAGCTCGTTGAGAGGTACGCGATGTTTAGCGTTCCAGCCAATCCGTACAAGAAGGACAAGGCGAATAGGAGGATTACACTCCCAGTCGCGCTCATAATCAGATATTTGAAACTTGCCTCGATTGGCTCCCACCTTTCCTTCCTGAAAGCAACAAGCGTATAGGAACTAATGCACATGATCTCCCAGAATATGAACAGCGTGAAAAGGTCACCAGCGAAGACGATGCCTATCATGCCGGAGGTCATCGCTAAGATAATCGTGTAGTAGCCAGTGACATTACCTCTTTCAATCTCTCTGACAGGGAACAGGGCCGCCATAGCTCCTATGACGAGATATATCGATGCCATAAAGATGCTGAAGGTATCAACCGCTATTGAGACCCCGATCGGCGGAGAACTCCCATGCACGACCAAGACGACATTTTCCGCCAGAACGCTGAAGTAACACAGGGGAACCAAAGCGAGCGCGAATATGAGGGCAAACATTGCGTATGCCTTAACAACCTTTACTTCGTTTACCCTACGGCCGATGAGGCCTACAAGTGGGGTTATGATTGTAAGCAAGATCATCGCATCTAAGATCGGCGTAAACATTAATGTCTTAGTCTCCTCAGCTGCCTCACATCCAGCGTTCCGTAATGTCTGTACGCGTAGATCGCGATTACGAATCCAAGCGAGATTATACATCCCCCAATTCCTATAGATAGAATCGCGAATACACGGGCCAGAGGGTGGACCCCTCCAGTCACATGGTAACTTGAAAGCGCAATGAAGTTCAGGTTCACAGCATTCAGCATGACCTCTAGGGCCATAAGCATTCTGATCATATTCCGTTTCATTATCAGGCAGTATATGCCAATGAAGAAAAGAGCAGCCGAACACGCCACGTAGTAGGCCAACGGAACCAAGTAAACGTCACTTCTCCTGCCCAAGCATCGATGCGCAACAAGCCACTGCGACGAAGAGCAAGAACGCTAAGATAGTCGTGTCCATATACCGCTGCTCCCAGAGAACGTAGCTCACCTCCCTACCGACCTCCCCATCTGTGGAGACGAGAGAGTCATCGACTGGGTAGGCAGCATACTCAAACGGCACGAGCCCAGGCTGTGTGGCCAATGACAAGAACAGATAAGATACGACAGTTAGAGTCACCACACTGACTATCTTCCATATTTCCCTCATTCGCTATCCCTCGACGTGAGCATGACAATAGAGAGGACGAAGACCATGGCAGCTCCAGCATATATGAGCAGCTGGAACACCATAACGTAAGGTGCATTCAGTACTCCGTAGAGTATCCCTATCGCAATGCACATCCCGAATAGGCAGACAACTGCATGTAAGAGGTTTTCCAACTCAACAGTGAGAGCCGCCAACACAACCGTGGCAATTATCAGGGAGATCTGAAGGAGTTCGGTCAACCTGTCCACCTCACTGTATGCCCAGAAAGCTTGAGAGGTATTCTGCTGCTGGAGTGACGAATGTCAAGAATAGTCCAGGCCAGATCCCAAATATGATGCAGAACAACGTGAGTACGATCATCGGAGCCAGCAGTGAGGTAGATGACTCTTCAACATCCGCCATCGCCTTCGGGACGGGTCCGAAGAATACCCTCCACGCGAACCAAAGGAGGTAGCCTGCTGTGATCACTGTACTTGCCACACCGATGAAGGTGAAGACTGCCTTCCCAGAAGCCAATCCTCCGGCGAAGATCATCCACTCGCTCCAGAAGGCGTTCAGTGGTGGCGTTCCAGTCAAGCTGAAGACGCCGATGAGGCAAGCCACCCCGGTTATTGGCATCTTACTGATGAGGCCGCTCATCCTCCTTATGCTGCGGGTTCCTGTTTGGTGAATAAGGGATCCGGCACACATGAAGAGGAGGCTTTTGCAGATCGCGTGATTAATTATGTGTAATAGACTGCCCATTATCCCGAGCGTGGAGACGGTTCCAAACCCGAAGATTATGTATCCCATCTGGCTTATACTTGAGTAGGCTAGAAGCCGCTTGATATCATCCTGAGCCAACGCCATCAATCCTCCGTAAACAATCGTGATCAGCGCGAGAGTCAACAGGTAATCAGAGGCTTGGATCATCCTGTCTCCCAGAATCGAGATAAGAATCCTGCCGATCCCATATGCGCCAGACTTTATCATAAGACCTGAGAGCATGGCACTGATGGGCGTCGGGGCCTCAGAGTGGGCGTCCGGTAGCCAGGTATGTAGAGGAAAAGCTGCCATCTTCACGAAGAATCCAAGTAGCAACAGGATGAAGATGGTTGCTCTCATAGCTGGCGGGATGGCAGCTGCTTTCATGGGCAACTCAAGGAGGTTGAAGGTCATCGTGTACGAGAAGATGGAGAGTATTCCAAGAAGCATAAAGAGAGCTCCCATATGGGTGAATATGAAATACTTGAACCCTATGGTCAACCTTCTTCTAGAGGTTCCCCACTGGGCTATCAGGAGGTATGACGGGATGAGCATCAGCTCCCAGAACAAGTAGAATTGTATCAGGTTTATCGAGAAGATGACTCCGATCATACCCGTCATGAAGAGAAGTAGATTGGCATAGTAACTAGCCTGATTTGACTCCTTCTCCATGTATTTGATTGAATAGAGGCATGAAAGGGTACTGACTAGGGCTATTATCAGACCTATTGGAAAGCTCACCATGTCAATGAGGAAGCCGAAGTCAATATCGACCGCACTTATCCAAGGATACTCGAAGACAAGTGGACTTTGCTTGCTGTTATATCTGTCAACAACTTGGCTCAACATGCTCATGATCAACAGAACAGATGACAAGGATACAGCCGTAGATATCCATCCAGCCGTCTTCCTCACATATTTCTGAACAACGTAAATTATGATCCCTGCAGCAGCAGGCAAAATGGTTGCCACCAACGGAGCGTGTGGAATCATGGTTTATACCCCAAAGGACCTCCAAATACTAGAAGCAAAGCCAATAAAACGATTATGCCTATGAACATAGCTAACATGTGATGTGATAAAACCCCAGTTTGTGTCTCCCTCAGCTTCTCTGAAAACCTCGTTGCGACTTCTGCCACTTTCCGATTGAACTTTTCAAAGCCTCCTAGCTCCACCGACGGGTATGCCCACTGAGAGAGATTAGTGAGTTTTTCCGCTATCTTCCGATTGAACTTTTCAAAGCCTTCTAGCTCTACAGATGAGTACACGCCTCGCGAGAGCGAGATCATCCACCTGACGGCCAAATCGAAGAACTCGTTTATCCCACGTATTCTAGGTCTCCTGACACCTTCCATCTCTACATTCCTATATAAAACCCGGGAAAGGTTGATCGCGGAGTGAGCTACCTTATAATAGAACGCGTTGATGTAACAACGGTTCAGTAAGACTCCGTGAATGCCTCTCAAGAGAGGATATCTCCGCATGATCTCATCAGGCTCCATTCTACGTATTATGTACAACTTGCGTGAGACGTAACCACCAACTATCAAGGCAGCTATTGTCAGTACAGTGCTCACAGACGGGATAATGTACCATAGTACGTCGAAGACATTGTTGAAAACCACCTCTTGGACAATTGGCAGATAGAACTGATTGAAAAAAGGCATCAGCAAAGGAACAGAGAGATCGAGGATCGCGGTCACAAGAAGCAAAGCGACGAACGAGAACCGCATCGAGAACGGGACGTTCCTAAGCTTTCTTCTGGAGTGGGGTCCACCGAACGTAAGCCCCATCACCCTGAGAGCATAGAAGGCGGATACCCCGCCGGTCAGTATTAGGAGCGCGAAGAGGCCGTAACCTGAGTAAACGAGCACTGCGGCTCCGTTTCCTTGAGCTTTTGCCGAGAGTTCTAGGGCCAGGTTTTGAACCCAATTGCTGAGCCAGAACCCGCTGAAGGGCGGGAGATTTATCACGGCGAAGACGGCGACTTCCATCCCGTGATGCACAATCCTATTCTCGTATCCGCCTAACTTGTGCAAGTCTTCAGACCCGACAGCATAGGAGACATACACTGTGGAGAGTATCAGCAAAGCTGATACGAAGGCATCCACAGTCAGTATGCTGGTCGCTGCGAGGTAGCCAGATGTCATGCTCTCGTTCAAGCCGGCTAGGCCCAAAGCAGCCAGCATGTAGCCGATTATACTTGAGATGGAGTAGGCCATAACCCGTTGGGGGTGCCTTTGAGCCGTCGCCGTCAGAGCCGTGACGAATCCTGTTATTCCCCCTATCCAAGCCACTATCAGGAAGAAAAACACCAACTCATTACATCCTGAGACGAATGCTTCGCGAAACATTGGAAGAACCCTGGCCAGAAGGAAAGGCCCAGCCAAACACTCGGTCAGGGCGTTGGATGAAGATGGGGTGCCAACCAGCATGTCAGGCAGCCACTCGTGCAGCGGAAACTGAGCCGCCTTGCCAATGATGCCTATGAACATCATAATCGAGCTGAAAAGCAAAAGACCTGACTGAGATAATTCGAATATCCAGTTGTTGCTCTTGCTCAGTTCTACATAATTGAAAGTTCCAGAGTAAGTGTATACTACCAATATGAAGAAAAGCAGAGCAACATCTCCAACGCGGAGGATACTATTCACCTTCAAGCCTAGGTGCGCCTTTCTCCTCTTCCTGTACAGGAAAGATGTAAGGTATGTGACGCACAATCCCACAATCTCCCATCCGATAAACATGAACAGGAAGTTGTCGGCCATCACAACCAGCATGTATCCGCCGATGAAGAGCTGCATGATGAACCAGAACCTAGTTCGGCCGGTCTCTTCACGCATGTACCCCGCAGAAAAAATCGCGACGACGAGACCTATTGTGCTGACCACACAAGCCATGAGGACGCTGAGCGGGTCTACCAGCACTCCGACCTGAACTGGAGGCGGAAATACGTACAGGTCAATGACCTGGCCTCGAAAGGCGTCAGGCATCATAGACAACGAGAAAACGACACTCAAGCCGATGGAGGCTACTGCAAGGTGATCTCTGAATCTCCTCAATTCTCCGAAGAAGCCGAATATGGGTATAAGCAGAGCCCCGATAACCGGAACGATCCAGCAGAGCCACGGCGCGTATGGAAGCAGTCTGCTCACACTCTATTCTTCTGGTTGAGATTTAATGCTCTCAGTCCTACTGAACTCTATGATCATCCTTTCAGGCCGTGTGAAGGCCAATTCGAACTCCATTGTCGTCCTTATGGCCTTCGTGGGGCAAATGTCTACGCACTCACCGCAGAACAGGCATCGCCCGACGTAATACCTTATTTCAGCGCTTCGGCCTTTACCCATGAGTTCGATCGCCATCGAGGGACATGTCCGCGCGCAGAGGGCACACCCGATGCACTTCTCGATCTCCCATGTGACCTTTCCCCTCATTCTCTCGAATGGTTTGGCCCTCTCATAGGGGAAACGGATAGTTATTGGTTTCTTCGCCAAGTTTTGGAGCAGTTCACTTTCCAATGCCATTCTGGATCACCACGGCGACACAACAGCTATTGCAGTCTGCAATAGGGCAAGCGGTGTTAGGTACTTCCACGCACCGACGAGAAGCTGGTCGATCCTGTACCTTGCAAATAGCGCCCTCAAGTTAGAAAGAGCGAATACACAAGCAAGGAGCTTGATCAGATAGATCAGTACATGAAGGTTTCCAAGTCCCGAAGGCCCGCCGAGATACAGGGATGCCAACAGCGATCCAGCAAGAACTAGCTCGAGGTCTTTTGCAAGTCTTATCAGGGCTAGTTTTCTCCCACCGAACTCGACAAGCCATCCGCCGACAATTTCGGTTTCAGCCTCTGGGATGTCAAATGGGATCCACTGGAGATGAGCTAGCAGACAGATCGCGAAGACTACGAAGCCAAGAGGCTGCGTCAGCACGAACCAGATTCCACCAGTTTGCTGCTGGACGATACGGCTTATAGAGAGGCTCCCAGCAGCCACAGCCGGGCCGACCATCACCAGGTTTAGCGGAATCTCATAGGCAAAAAGCTGCAATCCCGCTCTGACCCCGCCGATCGTGCCGAATCGATTCGTCGAGACCCATGCTCCAATGAATATGATGAGAGCTGTAAGTGTCATTATGAACATGACGACGATCAGGTCGCCCTCAAAGGAGACTAGGGCGGAACGACCTGTAATGGGTACGGAGAAGAGGGGGGTAACAGCTAGTGCGAACATCAAGAGAGGCATTAGAAGGAAAGGTTTATCATCAGCTGACGCGGGTGTAATGTCTTCCTTGGAAAGGAGCTTTATGAAGTCGGCGAACGGCTGTAGGATACCTTTCGGTCCTACATGTAACGGACCGTAGCGGTTTTGGAACTTTGCTACCAGCTTGCGGTCGAACCACTCGATGAAGAACGCTAAGACGATTAGAAAGAGGAATCCCGGAAAGAGGTATACTTGAAGTAACGATGCTATCTCTTCCGATACCACTCTATCGCGTACCTCCTCAGCTTTTCACCACTCCACGTCCTTCGTTTCTTGCTTTCCACATCGATCATCATGACCCTTTCAGCACATGCTATACACGGATCAATCCCCGCTATCACGACAGGTATATCAGCGATATTGACGTCGATAAGCATCTTGCACAAGGCCGGGAGATTCGCCAGCGTTGGAGCCCTAACCTTCAAGCGAGCTGGCTTCTCGCTTCCATCCGACCTTAGATAGTGTAGGTCTTCACCCCTTGGAGCTTCGACAAGACTTATCGCCTCGCCTTCTGGCACCCTCGTAGGAACCTTAACCCGAATAGGGCCGCTCGGCAGATTCTCCAGAGCATATCCTATGATTCCTACGCTTACTAGGATCTCGTCGATTCTGGCGAGTATCCTGCTGGCGACATCGCAACCTTTGTAGGTTACTACCTTCAGCGGGACCTCATCGTACGCCGCGTAAGGATAGTCGGATCTAACATCACGTGCTATGCCGCTAGCCCTAAGTGTTGGGCCTACAGCGCAGAGCTTTACAGCGTCGCGGGGTCTTAAGATGCCTACGCCAAGCGTTCTCTTGAGGATGGTCTGATCTTTTGTGCATACGCTCTTGTAGTATTTCGCCCGGTCCTGCAGTTGATGGAGTATATCCCCGATGTCTTCCAGCATCGCGGTTGAGATGTCGCTACGTACCCCTCCAATAGTGTTCACGCCGTAGTTCACCCTTTTCCCCGAGATAAGCTCTAGAACCTCTAGCATCTTCTCTCGATCCCTCCATGCGTACATAAAAAGCGTCTCGAATCCCATCTCCTTCGCTGTGAGGCCTAGCCAAAGGAAGTGATTCTGAATCCTCTCCATCTCCCCTATTATCGTCCTTATGAATCTAGCTCTATCGGGCACCTCAACTCCGAGCAATTCCTCCACAGCCTGGACATAACATGCAGCATGTGCAAATGAGCATATGCCGCAGATCCTCTCAGCAAGGTAGACGTTTTGGAGATACGTTCGGTTCTCAGCTAGCTTCTCAATGCCTCTGTGGATATACCCGAGGCGTGGCGTAACGTTGACGACTCTTTCCTGTTCAACCTCGAAGATGAAGTTTATCGGCTCCTCTAAAGCCGGGTGCTGAGGACCAAATGGTATTCTTATCGTTGACACTTCACTTCTCTCTCATTCTTTCGGTAATCCTCTGTAGGGACCATTCTTTCCTTAGTGGATGAACGTCCTCCGGCCACTGGTCAGGTAGTAAGAGGGGCGACAAGTCTGTGTTGCCACTGAACCTAACGCCCAGTAAGTCGTGAACCTCTCTCTCGTAGAGCGTAGCACCTGGTATCAGGTCAACTATGGTGGGCGCGGTCGGTTCATCCTTGGGAACCCGAGTCCTAAGCGAGATCAAGGCATCTTTATGAGATAGGTGGTAGATCAGCTCTATCTCTGCACCGATGTCAACTGCGGTGATCGTGGATAGGTGGTGGAATCCTTCCAGTTTGGTCAGTTCCTTGATTGTCATTCTGAGTTTTTCTCTTGAGATTCGTATGAATAACCTTCTCTCCCGTGGGGACGAGATTTCCAGAGCATCTTTTCTCAGCAACCCCTCAATTGTGCTTTGAATCCTCATCTACTCCTTTCCTAATCTTTTCGATCAGCCTCAAGACTCCGTGTATTATCGCTTCCGGTCGGGGTGGACAGCCTCCAACATAGACATCGACCGGAAGGACCTTGTCGACGCCTTCGTAGACATTGTAAGAACCGATGAAAGGAGCTCCGCTCACAGCGCAGGATCCGATAGCGATTACATACTTCGGGAGAGGCATCTGTCTGTAGATTCGGAGGAGTCTACTCTCAGATTGCCTCGTCACGGGTCCCGTGACGGCGAGTATATCAGCGTGTCGGGGGCTTCCCTTGACAAGGATACCGAACCTCTCAAGGTCGAACTTCGGCGCTCGCGATGCCACAAGCTCGATATCACAGCCGTTGCATGATCCTGAGTTGAAGTGTAAGAGCCAAGGTGAATTCGATCTTGCCCAGCTTATTAGACCTATTTTTTTCCCCTCCCAATCACTGGGGCTACTATGAGTAGACTCAGCCCGACAATGGCGCTGAACAGGATCGGATATAGTCCTCGTCCAACGAAGGCGAGAGCTAACATGAAGGCTGATATGTCGAAGATCATGAAACATGCGATGTAGAGGAAAAACCTCTGCATATCTACTTGGAACTTTCTTCCGGGCATGTCTTCACCACAAGCGTAAGGTGCCAGTTTGTCAGCTGTTTTTTCGCACTTTGGAGCGATCACCGAGCCGATAACATACATAGAAGCTCCTATCAGAATCGATGAGAGAAATACGAACGAAAAGGAAAAGATCGTTTCAGAAAGCACAATTGTTCCCTTCATTTCACGGTAGGCTGGTGATTTTTGGATAAAGCTCCATTTTCCACGCCAATTCTTTTTCATCATCCTCTGCTATACGTCGACAGAAAGGTATCTTGAAGCTCATCCCTCCTTCCACATCTTCAAAACCGTTATTAGCTCGCTGCCAGCTACATTAGCCATCTTGCGGGTTCTCAGCATCATCTTCCTCAGTTCGTCCAAGTCTTTGACATCAAGCTTGATAAGCAAGTCGCTTGGACCATCAATCTCGTACACGGCGGAGATACTTTCCTCGTCACTTAAGTCTCTCGCCACCTTCTCTATTTTTCCAGGTTTAACGTTTAAGAGTGCGAATCCGTACATTCCCTTCCCTAGGACAGATTTGTCAACATCAGTCGTGTACCTCTTTATGACCCCCTTGTCGATGAGCTTCTTAATGCGTATGTGGACTGTTGCATCCGAAATCCCTAGTTCCCTGCCGATGTTCGTGAATGGTGTCCGAGCGTCCTTCTTCAAAATCTCTATGATCCTCTTGTCGACCTCATCCAGCTCGATTGCCAAAGTCTTCACCAGATTTGCCGGAATACTTGACACCTGTCACCCTATTAAGACTTTCTACAGGAAAGAGCAGATTCGTTAAGAGAATCTTAATCGATCCATTACCAGTCGATAATGTATACACATCGATTACTCTAAAAAGTTATGAATATATGACACAGTCGGCAAATCAACATCATACATCGATTGCTCCTGAAGGGAAGCGACAGCAAAGGTTGTCCGTCTGTAAGCCGAAAGATGGATCACAATGGTCTAGTTGGTTCCATCCAATGAACAAAGGAGTCGACGGAGCCAAGCTCGTTTTGCAGAGAGTTAGGAGGCAGACCCCCCCACAGCGCAAAGGATTTGGACATGGCTGTACATGGAAAATGTTCTGAAGTTGCAGCATTCAATATGACTACATACACTGAAAGCACTTCCGAGAGAAAACTCTACGCAATTTCAGCGATTCATGAGATCAATGAAGAAGGTGATAGGCAAATCTTATCCGGATAGACGGAAGCAATGCTAACAGAAGCCCTATGAAGTTCATCCGGGCATGATCTTATGCTCGTTTGATCTCGCTCATGAATTGGGAGTAGACTCTTTGAACTCGCTCCGCGGCTGGACCTGAACCCTCGACGATGCCGTTTTCCGTGACCTTGATCTTGTCCATTACCCAGATGAAACCTTCCTTCTCGTAGAGCCTAACCATTCTGGGGAAAACTTTCTCCAGTCTCTCTGCTAATCCACGGATGTTAAAGGCCTTCTCAACGGCCAAGACTTGGGCTACGACGTTCCCGCTCAATACGACCCTGTGGATCAGCTGACCTTTCTTGTCTTTCGCATCTGCAAGGCAGAGACTGAGGCTGTCAGGGTTCAATCCGATGAGGGTCCCTGTGTAAGTTTTGTTGTCCAAGGTTGTGACCGTGACTGTCTTGTCCATCAGAGTTGAGAGCTCGCCTAGGAATCTCCTCTGAGCCGTAGACATGTTCCAAACCTGGGATTATCTTCCGTCTCGAAACTTATTACCTTTCCCCTTAAAGGCATGTGGGAAGTTAGCTAACGTTTTTTCAAGGTCTGTTTCAAGACCAAGATAGTATCAGGCGGAACATCGCGTTCTACTACCACGTTCGACCCTATCCAAGATTCACTGCCAATCTGAACTCCCGGCATAACTAGAGCGCCGATCCCTGTCTTTACACAGTCTCCTATGAAGACGCCGAGTTTTCTCTTCCCGCTGTCAACCGTCTCGTCTTTGATTTTCATCTTGATGGTTTTCGAGTCTAGGCGCAAGTTCGCTGTTATCGTCCCAGCTCCTAGGTTGCAGTTTCTCCCTATCACGCTGTCGCCTAGATATGAGAGATGGGCGATGTGTGTTCCATTCATGATTATGCTGTTCTTCATCTCGCAGGCATTGCCGATCCTAACGTTGTTCCCCAGCGTTGTGCACGGTCGGATGTAACAGTTCGGTCCGACATCGCTGCCCTTGCCTATCAAAACGGGTCCCTCAATGTAAGCGCCTGAGCGCACCCGTGCCTCCTCGTGTACGGTGACGGAACCGATAAGATGCACTCCATCTTCAACTAGACCCTCAACCCTTGGTTCCATGCGGTTTAATATACGTTCATTCGCCTCAAGCAGGTCCCATGGCCTCCCTATGTCGAGCCACTCCTCGCGGGGTATCTCGACGGCCGTGACTGATTTCTTCTCATCGATCAGTAGTCGTATCGAGTCTGTTATCTCCCGTTCACCTCTCTGTGACCTTCCGGTCTGCTCTATCGTCCTGAATATCTCCGTGGAGAAAACATAGATCCCAGCATTTACGGGCCGATCTAAGGCGGCCTCCGCGGCCGGCTTCTCTACGATGTTGACAACATGGTCGCCATCAATGCCGACGACCCCGTAACGTTCAGGATGTTCTACAGAGACTACAGATAGCGTCGCCGAAGACTGCTTCCTCTTGTGGGCTTCTTGGATCTTCCCGACCACGTCGGATGTGATCAGCAGGTCTCCGTATACCAAGAGAAAGCTGTCTGTTATGTAGTCTTCGGCTACGCTTGCTGCATCAGCTGTGCCTAGAATCTTGGGCTGGACGGCGTATTCGATCTTCATGCCGAGTCTTGCGCCGTCGCCGAAATGATCCTTGATCATATCTGCCTTGTGATGAACGATCAGCAGGGCCTCTCCTAGTCCGCCGTCTCTGAGTGCTGTTAGGAGGTGTTCTAGTAGGGGTTTTCCTCCTACAGGGATGAGATGTTTTGGGCAAGTATACGTGAACGGGCGTAACCTCACCCCCTCGCCGGCGGCTAATACAACTGCCTTCATCTGTAGAATTCTCCTTGCTATCAGGAACAAGTAGTCATTTTTTCGCGGCGATCTTCGCAACTAGTTGTGCTATTCTTGTTCCGAACCTTCTGCAGAGCTTGTCCTCTTCCTCATTTGGGGCTCCGACGACGGCTAGGCCGTAGTGTTGTTGTTCATGGTCACCCTTTATTATCATGCCGTGTATCAGCAAGGCTTTTAGTATCGAGAGGATTGTGGTCTCTGCTCCTGATGCTGTTCCGCCTGCTGATGTGAAGGCTGCTCCTACCTTGTTTTCGAGTTTTCCGTGGATCTTGACGCTTCTGTCTATAAGCTCTTTTATCTTCTCGCTCATGCACCCGTAGTATGTTGGGGAGCCTATGATTATGCCGTCTGACTCGATCAAGTCCTCAAGTTTGGCATCGTGTACCTTCCTTACTACGCATTCGATGCCTTCAACCTCGGTTACTCCCTCCGTTACCTTCATTGCAGCCTCCTCCGTATTTCCCGTTCTGGAATCGTAGACAATAAGGACCTTGGGCAAAAGCTATCACCACCGTAATATTCTTATCACTTCATATTTCTCTTTTTGGGATTGTGCGGTCCTAAGTCCAATCGGGTCTCCCCATCTCCGCTTTCAAGTATCCCGAGATCATTCCACTCACCAGTCCGCCCAGATGAGCTACTAGATTGACGTTGACTGAGATATTCAGTATTAGGAGCAGGAAACAGTAAATGAGGTAGGGGATGATCGATACATCGTATCTCAATCCCACGTAGATCATGTAAGCTCCTAGTATACCGAAGATTGCGCCCGATGAGCCTGCTGAGACGACTACGTTGTCCATTCCCATAAAGATCAGAGTTGAGATGTTGCCCATCAATCCCGAGGCGATGTATACAGTGAGATAGGCTGTTTTTCCCAATGTCGTCTCGGCTCTTGAGCCGTAGATGAAGAGAAAGATCATGTTGAGGATCAAGTGTGGAAGGTTTATGTGGATGAAGACTGAGGTCAGGAGTTGCCACCAATTTCCTCTGACAATCAGCGCGTTAACTTGGCCGAAACGTACTAGGACATCTATACCGGTCGCTAATGGGTTTCCGCTCAACATAGAAGTGTATGTATAGAGAGCGAGATTAACAGCCACCAGCACGTTCGTGATGCTATTTCGGCCTAAGCTATCCATTCTTACTTCCAAAATCCTTATTGGATGGACCGATTATTATTTTAGCTCGGTTGGTGAGCTGGCGGACGGCTTTCGAACGTTCATGTTCGAGGAAACTCCGCCCACCATACAGGCCGCAGCGCTGCAAGGCGCAGGGCGAGAGCCTTGGCTCCGGAACAGAAACGGAACGTCCATCCAGCCCGTGACGATGAGATGTGTTAAGTCATCGAGTATGGCTGCGTGGGAACGGTGAAACGGCCGACCTGCGGGGTGAAAGGGCGAATAGGCGCCTATGAGGGCTGTGGGAGGCGCGGGTAGCCCGTTCAGACGAATGCCGTCTAGAACAGAAGGCGGGTTACAGCCAGCACACCAGCCACCCACAACGGTACACCGACCATAAACGGAAAGATACTAAACGTCTTATGGGAACTCAAGAAGAAAGGCAGAGCAGACGACACCATCAAGAACATACGCAAGAAACTACAAGCCCTAACGAAAGTAGCAGACCTAGACAACCCCGAACAGGTAAGAACTTACATAGCAACAGCCGACCTATCAAGCGGATACAAAAGAGCCATGTGCTACGCCTACAACAAATACGCAATCACAAACGGTTTATCATGGGAGAAGCCCAAATACTACCAAACCGCGAAAATGCCCAAGATACCACACGAAACCAAAATAGAATGTATCATAGCAAACGCATCCAAGAAACTAGCAACAGCACTAGCCATATCAAAGGACACAGGACTAAGACCCGTAGAACTAATGAACCTCAAACTAAAAGATATAGACCTAAGCAAAGGCGCAATCTACCCCGAAACCGCTAAACATGGAAGCCCAAGAGTATTAAAACTAACAAACCGAACCCTAAACATGCTAAACAAATACCTTGCACAAGCCAACATCAGACTCAACGACAACATATTCGGAAACTGGAACAGCGACACCTACGGAAAGAACTTCAGATACACCCGAAACAGAACCGCAGAAAAGACAGCAGACCTATCAATAAAAACCATCAGACTATACGACCTACGCCACTACTACGCAACCATGACATACCACAAGACCAAAGACATCCTATTCGTAAAACAGCAAATGGGTCACAAGAAAGTGGAAACCACCATGATATACACCCAACTACTACAATTCGACCAAGACGACGCATACACATGCAAAATCGCACAAAACATAGAACAAGCAATACAACTAATAGAAAGCGGATTTGAATACGTGACAGAAATGGACGGACTAGAACTATTCAAAAAACCCAAATAAAAACAAACACCCCTCTTTTTTTCTGTATCATCAAGTCATTCAAACCGTTGCTCATGTTCGCTCCGCTCACATTCGCATCAAAACAACAACAAAACCACGCGCAATAATTGAGAACCGCTTAGCTCATCTATCCTTGATCGATTGCTTTCAACAGTAGCTTATCAATCAGTTCAAATATTGCTTTGGACAATTATATTTTTTGAGGGGCATTCAAACGACAAATGATAAGGGAATAACCGAAGGACAACGTCGTGGGGCAAGCGGTGAGTCCTATGTAGAAGCACGATTGAAATCTTTCGCTCAAGTATCACGTTCCGCGCCTTTGCTTGAATATGCTATTGATTTTTATTGTCGCTTGTTTCAAAATGGCAAGCCTTCAAACAGGATGTTTGGCGTTCAAGTCAAATCAACGAGTGTTTTTAAAAATTACTTTAGCGAATCAATTCGAAAAGACCAAATACAATTTTGGCTAACTCAACCATTTCCCGTTTATGTTGTAGTCTACGAAGAATCAAGTGATAAATGCTATTGGACCTCCGTTGAAGATAATCGCAAAGAATGGATAAATGAATTCCGGAAAGATAGAGAGAGCATAACTATCAGAGTGGGCAGAGCAAAGGTGTTAGAAAAGGGTCAAAATGAGGCTTTTATCAAAAAAATTGAGCAGGACATAATAATAGTTAACGCAAGTCGGGGTATTCCTCAGTTTGTTACCAAAGGGTACGAAGGATACGCAATTGGACATGTTCCTGTTCTAAAGCTTTCTGACGCAGCAAGAAGAAATATTATGGGGACAATCCGTTTCGGATTCAATTACCTAATCAATGATAGTATCTTGAGGGGCGACCTTCAAAGTGCTTATTCTTTGGGTAAACTGCTTGCGAACTTTGACCATGGGCACTACGACCACTTTGTATTGCTCGCAAGAATTTGTCGTCAACTTGGTAAAGAAGAAGAAGCAAAAACAAACTATGAAGTTGCCATTCAAATATGCAAGTCTGACCCCAATTGGGACAAAAAAAGGCTACCTAATGCTCCATATATCGGTGAAATCATTAGAAACATAGAGCATGAACTGCGCGACCTTATGTCTGAGAGCGCGCGCTAATATTTGACAAAGAAAAGAGAAAGCAAAAGCAGAATGGACACAATTCATGCATGCATGCACTAGTCTAGCTAGCTAGCTCATACTCCTAAAGCTACTTACCACAAAACCGATTAGTCACCTCACCATGACCAACCAACTCATACCCAAACCCATACACCCCGACAGGTCGGTTCTCGCCTTCGGCTCCGATCCTCCCACCACCCACCCCAACAACCTTACTCCTCGCTCTACTCCAACGACAATTATTTTCCATAGAAAGAAATGGATACCAATCAGTACTGTTGATCAAATATATATGAGTGAAAAGACGTTGTTGATTGAGCGCGCGGAATTCTAGAACTTAATATGCCTTTATTTCTAGAAAAACGAACATATATCTAATTGACCATCTACTCTTCGATGGTGAAAAATGGTGAAAACCTATAAAATAATATCTGCAAGAAAAGTGGAAGAAATTGAGAAAGAGATAAACCAACTCGCTGTTGACGGATGGGAGGTAGATAAAATCGGTTCTGCGACTGGAGAGTGGAATAGATTTTGGGTTTTGATGGTTAAAGAGAAATAAGAAAATGCTCTTATCTCCTTTATACCCTTTCATGAATACACCCACTAACAGACTTCGCTCAGACTAAGGCTTCGCTAGCTATCCCTCCTTTTTTTGTTACAAAGACTATGGTTCTAGGAAAAACAAAAGCACAAGGAAAAGCAAGACGATCAAGACAACCATGAAAAACCAATAATTCCTTTTTCGTTGTTCTCTGGGCAGATTCCACCAAGCAAAACACATGTTGCAAATCGAGACAATTAGTGATATAAAAGCCAAAGTTCTTACGCGTTCTCCCTCTATTCTCGACTCTTGTATGTACAGAGCAACTTGATCCATGTATTCTTCATTTCTCGCAAGGAACTGGTTCCATCTCTCGTTCTGTGACCTCTGGTAACTTGGCATTACATCAAGTGTGAGTCTACATTTCCCATACTCAAAGGTATACCTTCCACTTGCATAATAGCGATAATAAGTCAAGTAGGAAATATCACTAGACAATTCTAGAGAATAGGTCCCAAATGTTTCGAAAAAGTACACGTTGACTTCGTCTTCCCTTCCGGATCTAGTGATATTTGGGAACAAGAAGGTTGTCTCATTTGGTCTCATAGATCTCGGGTAGTCTTTCTCTGATAGCCATACCAAGTCCCCAGTCGTATTGTACACTTTCACTGTAAAGGTTGTGTTGATTGCCGTATTCCCACTGTTAGTAAGAGTGATGTTATACCAGAAATGGTCTCCCGCATAGTAGTCTCGACTTCCAGAACCTGTCAGTATCTCGAATTCCACATCGACCGAAGTTTCTGTTACCGCCATGCTGTTCTTGCAGAAAACAGAAATGATTACTACTGAGATGAGTAGGGGGGATATGTTCTTCATAATTCAGTACAACCCAAATAGAGTGTTGTTTACTTACATGTATCAAATCGCAAGCAGAAAAACCTATCGGGCTACCGTGACCGTAAAGCCACTAATGTTTTCTTGAACGTATGCAATACAACGAGTGTTGATTGCTTTGAAAGAAAGCAATAGGGATAGGATACTCAAGACACGGCAAGAATTGTTGAATTTCCTAAAAGCATGTAAGTGGTATCTCGCGAGGGAAAAATTCGCTGAAGCAATTGTCACGATGGACGAAATCGAGAAACTAAAGGTGAAACTAGCTAGCTATTGTCCCTGTTCAGCTAGCTAGCAGAGAAGACCGCAGACCCCTCAATCCGAATTTCCAGCAGGAATTTCCCACTTTCGCAGATAGACGAACCTCACAGTAGATCAACACGCCAACAAGCCTTAACCGTAGACAACTTACCACAAAACCCATTAGTCACCTCACTGTGACCAACAAGCTCAATCACAACCTCCATGTCCGTTAGCATTGCGGTTCTCACTGAACCCACCACCCCAACCCCACACACCCGCTTCGCAAGCTCAGCGATTATTTCACCCACACTTGCGCGCGACTCTTGCACACCAATTCACCGCGCGCAACGACCATACCCCCTTGCCCTGTTCACTGGACACCGATAAGTTCCCCCTACTAAGGGGGAAACCACCGCTTCGCTTAAATGAATGTTACACATTAAGGCGACGCCACGCAAAGCAACCAACTCACTAAGAAGATCAAGCCGATCACCTCAAGACAACCACAATGTCTTCTCATCCTTGCTCAACCGCCATTTTCTAGGCAAATCAACCTTAGAATGATACTCCTCCAACTCCCTCAACTTCAAAATGGAGAAATTTCTCAACTCATATGCACCACTCGTCTTCTTTAATGCTATTTTCATTTCCAACACAGGCGGACTCTCTGAACCCTTTTTACGCCGACGGTATTTTTTGACCATACAGACACCGCAATATGTAACATCCTACGTAGGATTTAAATATTACCGCACCGTAAGTACAAGACAGGAGAACCACAATGGAAAGCGACAGGACAACCAAAGACAACCCAACGACCTACGTAGGTCAAAGGCAAACAAACATCAGAACAGAGCAACAAACAAGAATTACTAAGCCCATAAGACGGGTTACAGCCAGCACACCAGCCTGTAGCTAGCTAGCTCTGAGACCAGATGATCTCTTTGGAGATCCCTGGAAGCGTGGCCGACTTGAGGAAGGGCTTCACAGCGAATCGGGGCCAAGCGTTGTATGGTTCTGGTGAGGCGAGCGGGCAGGCTCTATGGCAAGTATTGGGAATGTGGCTTGCCAATTCAATGGACCCCCTCCCCTTTTATGTAACGTTTTTGGTAACGTAGATCGGTAACACCCATAGAACTGATGTTGCTTTCTGCTTTGAAGGAGGTTGCTGATCCAGAGCTGCGGGGGGAGATTGAGGAAGCTTTGTCCATAAAAGTCGTTAAGAAGGAGCCCAGCAGGAAACAAGTCAAGGCGGAGGAAGAGATAGCCGAAAAGCCAGAGAAATTGAAGGAACTCAGAACTTAACTCGACTTTACTTTGCTGCTGAGGCTTACAGATTTGGAACAGCGAACCAACTTGGAGCATGGATTCATGATGTGTGAATCCATGGTTAGCCCTTCCATTTTCATGAGGACGGCGGAGGGTTCAGAAAGAAGATTCAGAACTGACCTCTTCTTCCAGAAATCGGCAACACTTAGCTGCTAGCTAGCATTGGCAGAACTTGAACAACAGGGAATCGTGAACTGCATCATAGCTGAGAATGGCGACAGGTTTCATCAGGAGGCTGGCAGCAACAATGTGATAGAGATCTATGAACTTGATGGTCTGAAGAAGCACTTTCTTGAGACACGGGAAGGGTGGGAAGCCATAGATAGCGCAGACATATTCCTTGTTGTCGGGGTCGGATGGGACGAACATGGTCTAATAGAATATGCGCGTGACCATAGTCTACAGATCTTG
>CAZBDB010000008.1:0-19340 GCA_964490655.1 uncultured Candidatus Bathyarchaeia archaeon
ACAAGTCGGCATACTCTCCAGGATCGGTCATTATGCCTGGACGGGCATAATACTCAAAGACTGGAATTGCACTCTTCTTTGCTGCAGCCAAACCTCTACCCTCTTTAAGCACAGTTTTTCTAGACTATACGCCCGAGCAGCTATCTTCTTCTGCGCAACTGTATGCAACATGCACATATTGTTTCATGGGGTGTACCTCGCGTCTATCCTGATTCCGCCAGTGGTGGTCTTAAGGCCAACATCGAAATTGCCTTTGGCAGGATGATTGCCCGATATCAGTCCCGCCCTTTCTGGATAAGAATAGACCAAAGAAAACCCAACTTGACTCTCAACATCTATACCACCCGTAGTCACACTAGAATCTATCTTAGCCCCAACATCACCCTGAACATCAATCGCAAAAGCACAACCCCGCCCGTCGTAGCCTCCGCCTCCACAGTAACATTCCACAACTGCTCCCTATCCTGCCAAACACTGACAACAACCCCACCCGTAGTCGTGACTGCCCTAACCAAAACATCCTCTGTAACAATCACGTTGTCCCAAGACAATTCAACGCCCCCAGTTGTAGTCATGACGGAAACATCACCAGAAACCACAACATCCTCAGCAAGTCTAGCGCTCACTCCGCCCGTCGTAGCTTCAAGGCTGACAGAGCTAAGAATCACTCCAGCCATAGTGTCCAACCTGATTCCTCCAGTCCTTGTCAAAATATCGAGAGTTGCATCCATAGAGCGATCTATCCGAATACGACAGGTCACGTTCAACGACTGTAGGCCAACAGCACCAATCTCCTGTCTCACCGTCGCTGTTAGAACATTGCCCTCAATCGCAAGAGTCGAATCTGGCCTGAAACGCTCCAGAAAGTCAGGCGAGACAAACAGTCCAGCCCTTGCAGTCGCCCACGAATCAAGTACAACCAATTTGTCAGCGAGATCCTCAAAGGAAACCTTAACATGACAAACGTCCGCCCTGAAGTCAAGGACAAACGTATCTACACCTGTCGAATACGAAGCCGAATGCGTCCAACTCCTATCAACAGTCCGAACAGGCGAGAACCCAAGTGTCACCACAATCACCGCGCTCACGATCAGCACAATCAACAAGATACCAAAGCTTGGAAACCTCCTCTCCCTCACCCTTCTCGAAACTCTCAGACTGGCCCCGCAATCAGGACAGAACTTGTCTTCATCAGAAACCTCTTTTCCACATCTCGGACAGTAGGGCATCCAAGTCTCACCGCAGAACCAGCTAAACAGATGTCTAAGCAATATTAAGATGTTTCCAGTAGCAGAAGCTAGCTGGCAGAAAAAGGTAGGGGGTATCGATTTTGACAGCTAGCTAAGATGGGCTGTAGCTATCGTCTAACGCGCTAGCTAACCTTCATCGCTTTCAGATTGCGATAACTCATCGCTAGCGACTCAAAGGGATCCCTTCCGTAGCAATTATCCTGTTCAACAATGTACCATTCCACCCCACCCTCTTTAGCTGCCTCTATGATGGCCTTCCAGTTTAGGTTTCCCTCGCCCACCTCAGCAAAACGTTGCTCCCGACCTCTACTGACCGCCATATCCTTAAGATGCAACAGAGGCTCCCTACCCGCACATCTCCTTATCCAATCCGACGGATCACCACCACCCGCCTGAATCCAATAAACATCAATCTCAGCCTTCAACATCTCAGGCTCAGCCTTCTCATAAAGCATCTGAAGCCAAGTCTTCTCCCCATACCGCGCCAACTCATGATTGTGATTATGATATGACAAATCGATACCCTCAAGCGCCAGTTTCTTGACGATGGGACTGAGCTCTTCCAGGAATCGGTCCAAACCCTCCACACTATAATACTCAACAGGCAACCCGCCTACACCTGCATGAGCACATCCCCAAGTCTTATGCTCACCAATCACCTCATCCAGCTCGTTCAGAAAACGGCTCCACGCAACATGCGTACCCGCCACCATCAACCCATTGTCCTCTATCAACTCTGCCACCCTTGCAGGATCAACAGCACCCAAAGCTGCGATCTCAACCCCATCATAACCTATGTCTGCTATTTTCTCTAAAGTCTCAGCGACCCCATCAACCGTCTTTGTGAAATCTCTAACAGTATACAGCTGTGCTCCCAGCACTCCTTTTCACCCACCAATCTCAATGAACTCTTCATTAGTACCTTCGCCCTAATCTTGTTTTCGCCGATCGTGTCATATTTCGAAAAGAAGCTGCAGTTGAAGAGAGCTCCTGATTGCTTTCTCAGCAGTTAAACATCCATTAGTACTCTGTAGCTAGCTCAATAACGCCGCAGACTACTTAGCGCTAGCGATACGCATAACCTCTTTGAGTGCTACTTTGGGATCAGCTAAGGGTTTAAACTCTAAACCTACGAATCCATCGTATCCTGCTTCGTCAATGCTCCTAAAGACGTTGGCATAGTTTATTTCACCCGTTCCCGGCTCATGTCTCCCAGGAACGTCTGCCACATGGAAATGCCCTATTGATTCCATGTTCTTTTTGATTGTGTCGATCAGGTTCCCTTCGGTTATCTGTTGATGGTAGATGTCATAGAGAAGTTTGACGTTCGGGCTGTACACCTCTTCCAAGATCTGGAAACCCTCGACTGACGAATAGAGGTAATAGCCTTCATGGTCCACCAAGACGTTCAGAGGCTCCAAGACCAGTGTAACGTCTGCCTTCTCGACGAGCTTGGCAGTCTCTTTTAGACATTTCACGATGCTTTCATGTTGCTTCTCCCTCGGGATGCCTTCCATCTCGTTGCCCACCGTGATCATAAGGCTCGGACACTCCATTTTGTGAGCAACCTCGATGGAGTCTCTTACTCCTTTGATGAACTCGTCCTTGGTGGTGTAGTCAACTAATCTTCCTTTGTGGTCCACGCCGAACACGGAAACCTCCAGCGCGAATTCGCGTTTTCTTTGCAGGATGCCTTCAATGTCTTTGGAACGCCAGCCCCAAAACTCGAAGGCGGAATATCCAGCTTCCGCAACGCAGTCGATCCTATCTAGGAAGGGCTGCTCCCTGAAAATCATCTCTATGCAGACTGACAGTCTTGCCATTCGAACCGCCTCAAACGTGATATGCTAAGTATCCCGTTCGGCCAGCTATAAGTGTTTTATGCGCAAGAAGTTTGTGCCTGTAGCGATCCTCTTTCTCATGAACCTCCCCGCACGCCGAGAAAAATATGGGGGGTATCGATTTTAGGAGTAGAAATCGTCCACAAATTCATGATTCTAGGAGAGACGGTAACTCCATCCAGCGCGCATTCCATTCCAGAACAGGGAGCTAGCTGATGCAGACGCATGTCCCCTTCGCAATCAGCCAATCTAACCACCGTACCTAACGGACTGCTTAAATATGCATGTAAGCATCGTTCGAGCGTGCTAGATCATGGTACAGACATCAGTTAGTGAGGAACTAGCGAAAAAGGTGCTGTCAGGAATCGACAAAGACAGAGTTGTCGCCTTGGTCAGCAAACTGATCAGCATCCCCAGCTGGACAAGAGAAGGACAGGAAGAGGCCGCCAAATACTGTGCCACTTACATGCAGCGGATCGGCATGCAGACCGAACTTCAAGAAATCACCCTTTCGAAAGGCGAGTCTACCCAACAAGCCATCGGACGGTTTACCGGATCTGAACAAGGACCCAGCCTCCTACTATGCTCTCACCTTGACACTGATATGCCGTACAAACCTGATCTCTGGACGAAACAGCTAGGACAGATCGAAGAAGGCTGGATCTACGGTGTAGGCGGCCAAAAGTGCGGCATAGCAGCCATGTTAGAAGCTGCCAGAGCCGTTAATAGATCGGTCAAACTTAGAGGAGACCTCATAGTCGCATGTGTGGCCGAGGAAAAGACAGGCGGCATCGGCATCCAGCATCTTCTAGAAGAGGGGATGAAGCCAGATATGGCCATAGTGGGAGAAGACAGCGACCTTCAACTTGTAACGGTCTCCGTAGCCGGGATCTTTGGAACCATCCACATCGATGGGAGACCTGACAGACGCAAAGGCGTAGGAGGCATCAACGCCATAGAGAAAATGTTGAGACTGCTCAAAGAGCTAAATCCATTTCGACCGGCGTCACCGCGAGGATGGCTCACCTTCCGGTCGCATCGAGATCTCCCAGGATATCCAAGATTCAACATAATATCTATTGAAGGGCAACCACCCCAGTATCCAACCAGCTGTTCCATTCTCTTCGATTGCAGAATAGTGCCAGGCCAGAGCGAAGAGACTGTCAGAAGAGACCTCAAGGTTCTATTGGACGATCTGAGAATACATGATCCTGATCTCATAGCCCGGCTGGAGATCCCAACCCTCGGATGGCTTAACAGACAACCTTTCGAAACGTCTTCAAAAGCAGTCATCGTAGAGACCGTCGCCAGATGGCATGGATATATAGTCGGGACCAAGCCGCACATAGGTGCCGGCATTCGCCTCGGTTTCGCATCTGACGCCAACAACCTGAAAGCGGCGGGGGTTGACTGTGTCAACTATGGGCCTGGAGACTTCCAAGAACCAGTAAATGAGAGGAAAAAGATAGAGGATATGATGAAGGCTGCAGGAGTATACGCTCTGACAGCCAAAGAGACATCCGGATAACGCCGGCCACAATGAGATTTTTCTCAGCTATCACGAGACTTACACAGTCCCAGGCATCACAATAGGCACAAAACCTAGCTAGCTGGAGGAGTTAGCAAACTCTATATGCTGAGGATGGATAAAGTTGAGAGTGCATGGAGTTGAAAAGATGCAGGCAAAAGCCCTGATCTGTGACGAACACCAGAACTTCTCATTGGAGACCGTGATCCTCCGCGATCCGAACCCGGACCAGATCGCGATTCGCACGCATTACACAGGCGTAAGCATCGGCACCGAATTCGCCCTAATCCGCAACAAGCTCTCCTGGGGGCCGTACCCTCTGTGCACTGGATATCAGGGCACTGGCACCGTCGAAGCGATAGGTGAGAATGTAACCAACTTCCACGTCGGCGATCAGGTTTACTTTCGCAGAAACGACTACATGGAGCTCCCTGGCGGCCAAAGGGTCTCCTGCGTCTCCGGAACACACTGTTCTCATATCGTACTCAACCCCAATACATCTCACGGGGCAGCGAAGGTTCCTCCCGACGCTAAACTTGACGTCACAGCTATGTTCGTGATGCCAGCGGTCGGCCTCAATGGCGTAGACATGGCTAATCCTCGAATGGGAACGACGGTAGTGGTCTATGGTGTCGGCTTGATCGGACTAGGCGTAGTGGCTGCTTGTGCGCATCGCGGCTGCGTAGTGATCGCCGTGGATATCAACCGGAAACGGCTGGAAATCGCCCGGAAGATGGGAGCAGACTATACCATTGACGGTTCAGAGCAGGACGTACCGGCCGAAGTGAGAAAGATCGCTCTAGAGGGAGCGGACACAGTCTTCGAGTGCACAGGGATTCCCGAATGCATCGACCTAGCCATCGAAATATGCCGAACCCATGGTTCGTTCGTCTGGCAGGGCAACTACGGCGAATCTCCAGTGTCTATCAAATTCTTGCCAGCACATGGCCGTCGGCTCAAGATGTTCTTTCCCTGCGACGACGGACTACAGCCATGCCGTAGGGCTGTAGTGAAGAATATGGCCATGGGAGTGCTCAAATGGGATAACTGCATCACCCACCGAATAGAGTACCTCGAAGCCCCCGCCATATGCGACCGCATCAACAGGGGAGAGAAGGATATTCTCGGAGTCGTCATCCGTTGGATAGAGTGAACGATCAGTCTTAGAGAGGTAGGATCATGGGCACCATCCTGATCACCGGCGCGAGCGGCTTCATCGGCAAGGCTCTAGCACCGACATTGGCAAAGCAACACCATGTCATTTGTATCAGCCGGAAAGATCCCGACCTAGATCTGCCTTACGTCCGCGGCAACTTTGGCGCGTTCGAGGATCTGAGGCAACTTGACCGATACGACTTCGACGTGGTTGTGCATCTCGCCGCTGTCACCGGTGGCTGCCTAGAACGCGACGGCATCTTGGTCAATGTCGAGGGTACGCGTTGTCTGATGCGCTATATGATAGACCGTGGCTGCAGAAAATTCGTGATGGCTAGCTCAATCGCAGCAGTAGGTTTCCAGAGCTGCAAGTTCCGCCCACTTCGTCTACCCATCCCAGACGAACACCCTTGCCTTGACCGCCACGGCTACGGCATGTCAAAATACCTAATGGAAGAGACTACAAAGTACTACCAACGCCAGAACGAGAATATCGATGTGATCAACCTCCGCCTGTCCTCCATAGCCCCTGACGAGCGCATGCCTCTACCGGCAAAGGTGTGCCCCTTGCAGGAATGGTCGCTCGGACGCATCACAGTGATGGCTCGCAGCGATGCAGTCCAAGCCTTCAAACTGGCAGCTGAAGCGCCGTACATGCCTGCGGTACGTATCATGAACGCGGCCGGGCCCAAGGCTTGGGTGGCCGATCCGGTTGCAGAAATTCTCCGCAACTGGTGGAAGGACGACGTGGATGTATCCTATTTCGAGCAACCGGGCCATGAGTACGATTCGGTCTACGATGTGAGTCGGATAAGGGAAGAGCTCAACTTCACGGCCAAACGCCTACCCTGAAGTATGATGACCGCACGCCTCGCACGCTATCCTTCTCCCTTTCTCAAGATGTTTCTTCCAGACAAGCGCGCGCTGAAAAATACAGGGGGTACCGATTTTGACAGTAGAAATCATTCCTAAAATCATGGTCCAAGAGAGAGGGGATAGGGGTATTGAATTTGACAGATGAAATCGTTCACAAATTGATGGTTGAAGAGAGAACGTAACTCTGGAAGAATTTGCTAGGGGGTATAGTTTTTACGAGTAAGAACGTTCCTAAAAACAGCATCCAAAGAATGACCATAACTATCATCTAGCGCGCTGAGAACACAAGGATCAACATTCGAGCCATCCCGTTGAGAGATGTCTGCTAAAAGGTTTAAGTCTCCCTAGGCAGACTAGAAGCCATGTTCATCGCGGATGTGCATGTTCACTCACACGGTGATGAGGAACCTCAAACGGTAAAGGAGGCCATGGACAAGGCTGGGCTCGATACACTTGTCGTCATAGCGCCATACAAGCAGACTTTCATGCCTGAAAGAAGAGTGGAAGGGAGCCATGTGAGAAGCATTAGGGATGGAAACGACTTCGTGGCGAAGCTTGTTAAGGCTCTCCCTGATAGACTGAGGGGCTACGCCTTCGTAACGGGTTTAGGAAACATGAAAGACAATGTTGAGGAAGTTGAAAGAGCAGTACAAGACTTGGAGCTGCACGGCGTCAAGTTGTTCCCAAACCTAGGCTGGTACCCTGATGACGCCAAGATGTTCCCTCTCTACCAGAAAATAAGCGATCTCGAAGTTCCCATTCTCTTTCACAGTGGCATAGTGCCATGGATCTCCGACATCCACGGACACGGACCGCTCCTCTCCAAGTACTCACGCCCCGCATACTATGAAGGGGTTGTTCGAAGATTCCCCAAACTGAAGATCATTTTAGCCCATATGAGCTGGCCCTGGTACAAGGAAGCCGTGACAGTCGCCTACCTCACCGAGAACATCTACTTGGACACATGCACAAACTTCACAACAGCCACACGAAGGAGCAAGCTTGCCGCACTAAAGTTTGCTCTAGAGTCTCTGGGTCCTAGAAAGCTTCTATACGCCTCAGACAGTTCAGCCGCAGATGCGACTAGTCTGAGTGCAAGGCTGAGAGATACCCTAGACTTGCTGGCAGAACTCAAAGTGGGGGAGAAGGATGTCGAACAAATCGTGGGTGAAAATGCGAGACGCCTCTTTAACCTGTAGGCACAAAAAGGTGCAACAAAGAAGGAAATCATCAGATGCTGCGCAGAGATCGGGTTGATGATCAAACACTGGGAAGCGAAGGGCCAGTTGACGATAACGCTCTGATCACCACTCCAATCCCTAATAGCATTATTACCAAACCAAGGATGCCAAATGGGTCACTTATCAGCCGATTTGCCTCATCTATCACGCAGAATGTAAGGGTGTCCCAGTCGAGGTGGGGCTCCTGCCACATCGCCCAACCGACGAAGGTCGCAACCAACCCACCGATGACAACGAGCACCCTCCCTAAGTCCAATAGAGCGTCCCTCAACACATCGTCCAAAGAAAGAGAGATTTAACTCTTTATAAGATTCAGATATATACAGTTTTCATATCCTCTCATCAACACTGGGACTCACATAGAGGATGCATTTTCAGAATGCCTAAGTGAAGATACGAGGAGCGACCGAAGCTCCAAAATGATCTAGCTGGCTAGGCCGCTAGAATCGACAGCATCGACAACGCCGTCTTTCTGCTCTTTCTCACATTCCTAGGTCGCTGTTGAATGTGGGAACAGGGACTTCGATGTGTTTGGCAAGTTCAGATATCATCTTCGTGATCTCCAGGTATACTTGAGACCAGATCTTAGGAGGCTCGTTGTTCTGAGAGACGACCAAACCAGGAGAACCCTTGACGAATGCTTCGCCCTCTATCCTGAATGAGGCGATTTCGGGCTTTGTTTCAACAATAATGGTGAATGGTAGAAAAGCGCTCTCTTCGGGCAGTTTGACCGGTTCACCTAGATAGATCGAGATCGGGCATCTGATGTCTGTGGTGTAAATTGTCTTCTCAAGTCTTCTGGCCTCTAGCAGTCTATATCGGATAGAGACCTCAGCTCCCTCCCGGGGACCTTCGTAACCTGCCGAAGCCAGCTGCTCGCTCCCGACTTTTACCATCTGGATTCTTCCTGATTTCCGGTTTCTCGCCCTGTTTCCGTTGTACCCTAATCCATTGTTTCTTTTTATACGAGTTGTGAACAAGTGTACTCTACATATCGTTTTGTCCGATAGAACGAACGAAGAGTATAATTTTCCGATATTAGCGTCAGATTAGTAGTTCTTCTCAGCATGATTCATTCACTTTCAGGTAACGCCATATAATGGGATCAAATGCATCGATAGGTAATTTCCGCACTTGGGGGCCGTTCCTCTGTAAAATCCTTATATGTCAGGTATTGTCTCGCCTTATCAGCAGGAGAGAGATATGGGAAGACCGAATATTCTGATGATCATCACTCATGACACAGGTCGTCATCTGGGATGTTACGGGCAAGGCGTAGAGACTCCCAATCTGGACAGACTTGCAGGAGAAGGCGTAATCTTCACGAATTTCTACTGTACTGCTCCGCAGTGCAGCCCCAGTCGGGCGAGCTTCCTTACGGGAAGATATCCACATAACAATGGACTTATAGGGCTTACACATCGCGGGTTCCGATTGGACCCCGATGAGCCGCTTCTGCCTGCTCTTCTTGCGCAAGAGGGGTATGTGACTTGCCTCTTCGGATTTCAGCATGAATCTCCAGACCCGTTTTCGCTTGGGTATCAGAAGGTGGTTCAGGCGGGAAACCATTCTTGCTTGAACGTGACGCCGCTGGTTCTAGATTTTCTCTCTGAGAAAAATGAAAGACCTTTCTTCGCTATGGTCGGTTTTTCTGAGACACACCGCCCGTTTCCTCAGTATGATGGGCCGATCCATCACATTAATGGGCTGCCTTATCTGCCCGATGACCCAGACGTGCGGAGAGATGTTGCCTCTCTGAATATACTCGTCCGCCGGGTGGATAGCAAAATGGGGGAGATCCTAGACGCAGTCGATGAGAAAGGTTTTCGCGATAACACTATGGTGGTCTTCACGACGGACCACGGAATCGCCTTTCCCGGTGCCAAAGCCACGTTGCTTGACCCGGGGATTGAGATAGCTCTGCTTATGCGAGGTCCCGGTGGATTTGAGGGCGGCAAAAAGGTTGATGCGATGCTTTCTAACATCGACTTTCTGCCGACGATCCTGGAAGTCTGCAGGATACCAATCCCTCCAGCGGTGCAAGGTAGAAGTATGTTGCCTCTAGTTCAGCGACGGCTGGATAAACTACATGAGGAGATATTTGTGGAGCAGACCTATCACGCGGCCTATGATCCTATGCGTGGGGTGAGAACGGGACGATACAAGTATATCAGAAGCTATGAGGAACGGCCCTTCTGGTTCCCGCCGAACGTGGATGGAGGGCTTTCTAAAGAGGTAGTTCGAAAGCTTGGATTCTTCAATCGACCTCGCCCGGTTGAGATGCTCTTCGATCTGACCACTGATCCGATTGAGAGAGAGAATCTTGTAGGCGACCCGGACCATGACGACTTATTAGAGGAGATGCGATCAAAGCTCGAAATGTGGATGCGAGAAACCGATGATGTAATGCTTAAAGGACACATCCCGCCACATCCTGGGGCCAGGGTTACGCCTCCAGATTCGTATACTCCTTAATGGAATAGTCTAAGAAGCTTTGATGCACTTCCGTAGAGAATCGAGTTCTACAAATGTCTTTCACAAATTCCATATCTTCTTGTATTCAACTCGTGTATTGCTTGACTAAGGGAAGAGTATTAGAGATGACCCAAGCTGTTGAAAAAAGTACAAGTGTTGAGAGAAACAACAAGAGATGGCCTAAGGTGCGGTTGGCGAACGTTCAGTTTCATCTCATTCGACTACAGATATTGTCCTATGTGCGGGAAAGAGCTAAGCAATCAAGAATGAACTCTCTCCCTCTTCTACTTAGGAAGTTCCCTTTTCAAGATCTCTTTCTTTGCGACGATTTTTCTCAGTTCAAGAAACTTCTTTTCGCTATGCTCGAAGAACATTCTATACGAAGAACAGAAGTAGTTGTGATCCAAGCCCAGTAAATTCCAGTGTTTCGGGCATCCCCCATGACAGTATCTAAGCCAGAGGCAGTCTCTGCATCTATGGGCCATCTCGGCCTTTCTTGATCGAAATTCGGCGAACTTCTCGCCTCCAATCATCTCTTCTAGCGGCTGTTCCGTAAGATTGCCTAGTAGCCACTGTGGCTCAACGTGGAAGTCGCAGGGATATACATCCCCGTTGTATTCCACCACTATGTATTTGCCGCATTCTCGACTGTAGATGCAGCTGGGCGCTTCTGCCGTGACATAGGCTATTAGAATGTCCTCGAAGTCTCGGATGTAGACTTCGGGGATTTCTTCTCGGGTCCATTCGTCGAAGACTGTGCAGAGGAACCTGCCGTACTGCTCGGGCGTGATGGAGTATTCAGCTGGGTCTCCCTTCTCTGGATCTCTCTCTAAGCAGGGGATGAATTGGAGAAACGTGAAGCCTTTTTCTAGGAGGAAGCGATAGAGCTCTCTGGGGTGTTCGATGTTCCGGTTGTTCAAGAGCACCAATATGTTAAAGTCGACATTGTATCTTCTCAGCCACCTGACACTCTGCAGAACTCTCTTGTAGGAGCCTCTGCCAGCGTGATCCTTACGGTAGTGGTCATGTAGCCCCTGAGGTCCGTCGAGACTTACACCCACCAAGAAATTGTATCTAGCGAGGAATTTGGCCCATTCCCTGTCGATGAGGGTGCCATTGGTCTGGAGGCTGTTACCCACAGTCTGCCCTGAAATCCCGAATAGAGACTGATACTCCACAACCTTTCGATAGAAATCCAACCCAGCCAACGTGGGCTCACCTCCTTGCCAGCAGAAGGATGCTCTCTCCGGCGATAGGGCCATAAGCTGAGCGGTAAAATCCCGAAGAACCTGGTCGCTCATCAGATGACTTTTGGTTTCTGGATAGAGCGCAGCTTTGGGCGAATAGAAGCAGTAAGGGCAGTTCAGGTTACAGTCCGCCGAGACTGGCTTGACCAGAACGCTAGTAATGTTTGCTCCTTGGCTCATCTCTTTATCACTTCTCCTAGGTCATAAGAGAGAATGAACACAGTGTTAATGTTGTAAACATTCGCCCATTTTCCTTAGTGCTAGGGGACAAGATCGTTCACCGCTATTTATATTTGTCACGCGACCTCCTACGCTCTCTAGCCTTTGAATTAGGCTGGTCAGCATCGAGAGATCTAGCGCTGAGAGTTTCTCAAAATGTTAGCTCACCCAGCTAAAGAATGCGCAAGTTCTTCGTCAATCACATAACGAAGTATTAAATATCAATTGACCTTTATCTCATGAAAAACGGAGGAAGCATCGAGTGCCACCGCAAGATGATCGGATGAACATCCTGTTGATCGTGACCGATCAGCACCGGTACGATACCTTGGGGTGTTACGGCTCTCCTAAGTGTCGTACACCGAATATTGACTCTGTTGCGTCGCGGGGAGTTCGCTTCGATCTCGCGTATACGGCTGCCAATCCCTGTTCTCCTTCCCGAGCGTCGCTTTTCACTGGACTCTATCCGCACAAACATCACGTGTTGGCTAACGACTATGTCCTCAACAGTGAGGTGCCCAACTTGGCGACGGAGCTACGACGCGCCGGCTACAACCTGGGCTATGCAGGCAAGTGGCACGTAGACCGAGCGAAGGTGCCCAGTGAGTACGGCTTTGAGGGCAAGGACTTCCCCGGATATGGCTATCCCCCTCGTGGGGGCGTTGTCGAGGGATTGCGTTTTGGCGGAAGAGCGCGAGAGCCTATTCCCCACTACCCGGATTACTTGAAGGAGCATGGGTACGATCCTCCGAAAGTGTTGGAGGCCTTTTACGGTGACAATCCGGGCGTCCAGGGTCAGGAGATGTACGCGCTGCAATCCGGCGGGGTAGAATCCTCTTTCGAATGCATGGTGAGCGAGTTCACGATAGAGCTGCTCCGTAAGTTCGCTAAGGCAAGAGAGAAGGATGGAGCGCCCTTCTTTATATGGACTAATTTCTGGGGTCCTCACACGCCTTGCTTGGTGCCTGAGCCTTACTATTCCATGTACGATCCAGCAGCTATCCCGGAGGAGCCCAGTTTCACCGAGACTTGGGAGCGCAAACCCTTCGTGCAGCATCTCTACGAACGGTTCTGGGGTCTCTCCAGCGGAGGGTGGCGGAGTTGGCGACAGATTGTGGCCCGCTACTGGGGCTATGTGACCATGCTAGATGATCTTGTGGGTAGGATATTGACCGAGCTCTCGGACCTGGGCTTGGAAGATGAGACGTTAGTCGTCTTTACGACAGATCATGGGGACATGATGGGTGCGCACAGGCTGATCGAGAAGGGGCCCTTCACATATGAGCAGTGTTACAGACTGCCTCTGGTAGCGGCGCATCCTGACTGCGAATCGCGGGGCAGTATCTGCGACGAGTTCGTCTATCTGCATGACTTGTTTCCCACATTGCTCGATGTCGGTGGCATCACCCCGCCAGATGTGCCTGACAGTGCGAGTATATTGGACGACATCTTGGGCCGCAAAACGCCTACGGGGCGTGACAGCGTCTACGCTGCTTTCTACTCGCAGATATTCCCGTATGAGCAGCGGATGGTACGTACACGCACCCACAAGCTGGTTTACAATCGGTCAGATATCGGAGAGTTGTATGACTTGGTGAATGACCCGTGGGAAATGTGCAATCTCATCGACCTTAGTGAAACTCGCGCCATCCAGGAAGAGCTACTCAACCTGATGCGGCGGCACATGGTGCGGCTGGAGGATCCAATCTTACGCTTCTTCGACTGCATACGACATGTCTACTGAGATATGCATTGCACTCCTTAACAACTGCGCGGCGACGAACGGACGCACGCATTCATTAAATGACGACAGTTCCTACCGAGAAGCTAAGCCGCATGGCATTTCGTTTGATGGCTAGAATTGTCCTTTCATGTTCATTCCTTAATGAATCTGATCTGTCCGAAGTTGTTTGCCGGATCAGTTCCGTCATCTATTATGCCGTCTCTTGCTGGGTTCACGTATTGCCTGAACCAATCGTCGAGCTTGGTCTTCAGCTCCGCAATGTGTGATGCTTGAGAAGCGTCCCGTGCCAAGTTTCGCCATTCGTCTGGATCATTCACTAGATCGTATAGTTCGTGAGGTCCGTCAGGATAGCGGTGGACGTACTTCCATTCGCGGGTTCGGATCATGCGAACCGGGCCGTATTCATCGTAGATTACTATGTTTTCGCGGCCTATTTGCGTTGCGGTGTCGCGGTCGAGTAGGAGAGGAAGACAGCTGGTCCCGGGAAGGTTGCCGGTTTTGGGTTGTGGCAGGTTGAGATAGTCAAGCAATGTAGGCATGAGATCATAGGCGCTGACCATTTCTTTCTGGACTTTTCCTTGGGGAATCCTGCCGGGGTGGCTGAAGATAGCAGGGACTTTTATTGAGTTCTCGTACATGTTTCTTGGCCATGTGCCGTTGCCTTTTCCCCAGAAACCGTGGTGGCCGCAACTCATCCCGTTGTCGCTTATGAAAACGACGAGTGTCTTGTCGCGTAAGCCTAGCTCTTCTAGATGTTCTAGAATATGACCTACGTCCGTGTCCATTGCTGTGACGGCGGCGAAGTATCCCTTCAGCATCTCGCGGTTTCCGAGGCGACGGTCGCTGAGGGGTATGGCCCAGGGGTGCCTCGGCTCCTGTGGACAAGAGTCGAATGGACACTTATCGTACGAATCAACGATGTCTTTGGGGTGATTGTCTATCCAAGGAGCGTGTGGCGCGGTGTAGTGGACGCTGAGGTAGAAGGGTTTGTCTGCTTGGGCGTCAAGAAACTTCAGCGCATCGTCTGTTATAACGTTCGTGACGTAGCCTGGTTCGTTCACGAGTTTGCCTTCTCGAACCATGGGAGCGTTGTAGTAGGGTCCTCCGCCTCTTTGATGGACAAACCAGTGGGTGAAGCCGAATTGAGGGTGCTGGCTGTCTCCGAGATGCCACTTCCCACTCATTCCGCATACGTATCCGTGTTGACCCATCACGTCAGTGTAGGCTGTCTCGCCTTCCATGTATCGTATGGCGCCTGGGTCAACGTTTCCTCCGCGGATCCAATCGTGGACTCCGTGTTGAGATGGGATTCGGCCTGTGAAGAGTGTAGCTCGGCTCGGTGAGCAGACTGGTGCGGCTACAAAGAAGTTTTCGAAGCGTATTCCAGTCCTCGCGAGTCGGTCTATGTTGGGGGTTCTGATCTCGGGGTTGCCGTAGCATCCAGCAGCCCAAATTCCTTGGTCATCCGTAAGAATGAAAACTACGTTCGTTGACGCTTTGCTGGACATATCTTCATCGTTGGTACTTGTGGACTACTTTGTTATATATGTCACTAGGCCGCTGTCTAGATTAGGTTGAGCCGTCTACCCATCTAGCTGGCTGGGAGTAAATGAGTCTAGACTCTAGGGGGTTCTTGAGAGATTGCTTGCACGTGTTGCGACTCTAAAAACCGGATATCTCTCTATAGCTTGATGTTGAGTGTTAAGGCTACAGTTTTACCTGTTGTGTGATTGGCATCGCTGATTGTAGGATGGCTTTTGCTGATGTTGAGGTTATGAAGTCCTTTGCTTTTGGGTTGATCTTGACCTTGAAGTCTTTCAGGAGGATGAAGCCGTATTTTGCTAGGAAGTTCACTATTTTCTTGCATATGTCTTGGGGGATGTCGAAGTATCTTGAGATCTCGTCTATTGTGTATGAGCCTTCGTCTGTGAGAAGGTCGAGGATCTGGTCTATGCTGTTCATCGATTGTACCTTCTAATGATCTGCGACTGTTTGCTAATAAGAGATGTGAACTATTAATCTGTTTTGAACATCTTTGGATATCGCTCTGTATTAATGGCCAGCCTAAGATTCTCAGCTCTCAGAGTCTGACATTCTTTCTTAATTTTCTTACTGATTTGAAATTAACAGGATTTTTAAGCCATTTCCGTGTACCTTCGTTTAGAAGAAAGGCTTCGGTGGACGCGGTGGCTAAGAGTTTTGTGAGGAGAGGACGGTTCGAGATCGTGAATGAGATACTGACTCTATGCAAGACGCCGACTCTAAAGACTCACATTCTGTATAAATGCAATCTGAGTTATGATCAGGTCAAGAAGTATCTTGATTTTCTCGTTTCCAACAATCTTTTGAAGTCTCTCTCGGAAGGCGGTAGGAATTACTATCAGATAACCAAGAAGGGAAGAAGGTTCACTGAGGAACATAAGAGGCTAAGTAGGTTCCTAAGCGAGAGTTAACAGCAAAATTACGTGGGAAGATCGAGGAAAGCTGAGGAAAGTTTCACCCTTCTCCCCATGTCATCTATATTGGCGAAATTGAACTCGTTCAAGAAATTGACAACGCGTAGGACCGTTTCTTCCGAAATACCAGCGTGGTCAGCGATCTCTTTGTAGTTGTGCCATTCTCCGTCTTCCAAGATCCCCAAAATATTGCTGAGCATACGCGGGCCCTTGAGGGTTGATGTCGCCTTTTGGATATAAAAGGTTTAAGATGAAATTGTATAGAAAATATGGTACTCTGATACATAAGTAGGCGTAAGTAGTATACGCTGGATCGTTCGTCCATATTTCAGTGTTGATGTTTTGACTTCTTAAGCATTATATGAGAATTTTGAGAAGGTTTATTCTGTCTGAGAGGAGATCAATGTGAGGAAGTACCTAGGGATTGCGTTGCTGATCGCTTCTTTCTGTTTGATCATGATGAGCTCCTCTGCGATCTACGGTTTGCTGGTGAGTTCGATTACTCTTCCTAGTGTTGGCAGTGTGAAGACTGTTGGTGTTGGTGCTTATTGGGACAGTGACTGTACGAGTGAGATTTCGACGATCAATTGGGGGTCCGCTGAGCCTGGGGACACGAAGACGGTGATTACCTACATCAAGAATGAGGGCAGTTCCGCTATCACGTTATCCTTAGATGTGGGGGGTTGGAGTCCGTCTGGTGCTTCATCCTACATCTCCATCAGCTGGAATTATGCAGGACAGCAGCTGAATCCGGGGGATGCTGTAGAGGTGAGGTTTACGTTGTCTGTGTCAAGCAGCATATCAGGGGTAAGCAGCTTCACTTGTGACATAACTATAACTGGAACCGGATAGCAAAAGCGCTATCTGTATTGTTTCTCAGCTTCTTTTTTCTGATCTCTCACGCGTGCACTGATAGTGCGCCTCGGCTTGTTCTCACTGAAGGCTGAAAATGGCATGTGGACCTATGGAAGTGTCATTCTGACAAAGAGTTTGGATTTTTCCTTGGTCAATCGCCTTATTGCGTATCCGCATTCGCATTCGTAGCTTTCGGGGTTGTCATCTATTTTCTTCATGACTCTTCCGCATTCGTAGCATCTCATCACCATGACTTTCGCCTCTGCGATGTTCTTGGTTAGTTGGAAGGTGAGGATTAATGGCTTTGGAAACTGAGTTATAGAACTAGTCTCTGTTGGTCATTCACAGCTGGTATCTAGCATTCACGGCGCGCGCTATTTGCCAGGATGTTCAGTTTTCGTCTGCTTCGGTGCTTTGCGAGGTGTCTGCTTCGAGCTCTTCGATCGTCTTTGGTGGGGGTGTTGTGGCCATTGTCCAGCCTATCCAGGCTCCGATGAACATTATTGCTAGGAAAGCGATGAGGACAACTATGGCGACTGTCCAGAATTGTAAAGTCTGCGGAGGCATTGCTAATCCGATTGTGGAGATGAGTAGCTGTGGGGCGAATAAGACAAGAGCGTAGCTTGCTGCTATTGCTACGCAGGCTATGAATATTGCGGTGCCTATGATTTGGTCTTTGCTCATGAATTTCACCTTTGGTGATTTTGGGCTTTTTGCTAGTAAAGGTTTGTGAAATAGTCTTATGGATGATAGTTCGTTCGGCGATTTCTAGAAGTTTCTTCTGTAAGGCTTCTCTAGAATTGTCTTTCACAACGTATAATACAAGATTCTAGACAATACTGGTTGTTGATCTGGAAAAGTGAAGGTAGAGCTACTGTCATGGAGAAGCCTGAGCCTCGATCTGAAGATACTAATCCGCTCCCGTCAGGGGGGGATCATACAATGGACTTCAGCGAGTGGAAGCTGTTCGTTGAGGAGTTGAAGAAGCAATGGAGAAGCCTTTGGTGGACTAGGATAGATGATGAGGTGAGGGCTGAGGGGATTGCAAGCGAAGAGTTTCCGAAGCTCTTCACAGAGAAAGGAACGATAATCATAGCTACAAAGGATTACAAGCCCCCGAGCTTACATGAGATCTTGACTAGGCATATGCCTGAGGCGATTGCGGACCAGATCAGTCCAACTCCACATATTGGGGGGTTACGTAAGTTCATTAGGGAGAAGATTCTTGGATCCCGCAGAGTCATTCGTAGGGAGCCTCCTCCAAAGCCGAAGAGGCCTAGGAATGGACAGCGGAAGCATGGCGGCAGAGGCTGGGTTCACTATTCTCTTGAATGATCTTCAAGATTCTTATAGATTGGTTTTCCTGTTTTTTGAAGCTTTTCTCAAACTCTAGCGCATGATTTTCCTAGAGATCGGGAAGAACGACGGTAATAATGTTATAGAATTCTTTTATGTACAAGCTGGATGATTCTTCTAGAACAACCTTTCAAAAGTCATTAATATACTATCCGGGTTGATTATGCTGGTTCAAAGGGGCCGAGAGAGGTCCGCCGTGACGGTTGTGGTTTATGGCCGTTGCGGAGTTCTGATCCGCCGTGTTATGCGGGGATTTCTGAGCTTCAATTCTGCGTGATGGATCTTTGAGCATCGTTTTTGTGATACATGATTTGCTTTAGTCATTTGCTATCTCTGTTATGAAACATGTTTTGTTGGGTTGTTTGGAGGGTCCAGAATGACTGTGTATAGGAGTAGTTTGCAGATTGTGGCTAGAATTCTCTCTTTGGTTAATAGAAGTGCTAGGAAGACGCATATAATGTATGGGGCTAATTTGAGTTATAGGCTTTTGAATCGTTATTTGGGGAAGGTTTTGGAGGCCGGATTGGCTCGTTTGGGTGATGATGGTTGGTATGAGATTACTGAGAAGGGTTGTATGTTTCTGGACAGGTGTAATGGATATCTTGAGAACAGCGAAGATATTGGGAAACACGTTGAGAAGGTTGAGAGTACGAAGGAAGAGCTTGAGAGTCTGCTTTCGACGTAGTGTTTAGCGTGCGCTTTTTTCGTGTGGTGGTTTTTTGAGTAAATACCGTCATAGGCTTGAGATTATAAGGGATATTCTGCTCGTTGTCTCTGACAATGATAGGGTTAGGAAGACTCATATCATGTATGGGGCTAACCTGGGTTATAAGATTTTGATGCGGTATTTGGATGAGCTTTTGAAGCTGGGTTTGTTGGAGTGTGATGGGAAATCCTGCTATTTTCTGAAAGAGAAGGGTGAGAGGTTTCTTAAGTTGTATGAGGAGTATGAGAGGCGGAATAGGGATTTGGAGGAGCAGCTCTGCCGATTGGAGAAGGAGAAGAGGTTTTTGATGAGGGTGTTGACGTGATGGTTGAGGGGGTTGTGGCCATCTCTTGGGTCATGAAGTTGTGGATGATTTCTATTGTTAAATTTT
>CAZBDB010000009.1:0-16658 GCA_964490655.1 uncultured Candidatus Bathyarchaeia archaeon
GAGATAAGATAAAAGTGTGTCTGGGGTCTCTGCTTGTGTCAGCACAGTTGATTATATACGACAACAGAAGGGTAGAGTTCTTCGCGTTTCCCCTCTATCCGTGGCCAGATGGTTCGGTCTTGCCGTTGATTATGCTTCGTGTTTTTTCCGCCTCTTTCTAAGAAGATGCACGATCATCGCCGCTGGGCCATCTAGACGGCTTGCCAAGGCACCTGTATGGGGCCCTCCTTGAAGGGATATTTCTCCATGGCTTCCTCATTCAACTCAATGCCAAGTCCAGGCTTTTTCGGCACTTCGAGGTAACCCTTCTTAGGTTCAAGGGGCTCTTCGAGTATCTCAGTTCTGAAGGCTGGGCAACTCCAGTGCCAAGTCCTCTGCATCTCTAAGACTAGGTGGTTAGGTATCGAGGCTACGAGGTGAAGATTAGCTGCAGTTGTGATGGCGTTGTGCCAGTTATGTGGACAACAGAATAGTCCCTGAAGGCTTGCAAGATAGGCGATTCTCTTAGCCTCGGATATGCCCGTGACATTGCAGTCGGGCTGAACAATATCATATGCGCGCCGGTCGATCCAAGGCTTAAACTCAGCAGCGCTACCCCGGCTTTCTCCACCCGTGATCGGAATGTCGGAAAGGGCCATCCTGATCTCAACATAACCCTCTATGTTGTTGCCGCTGATAGGTTCTTCAAACCAGAATGGCTCGTACCTTTCGAACTTCCTAGCCATTCCAATAGCTTCAGCAGGGCTTCTGAAGCGCATATTCCCCTCAATCATCAAGTCCATCTCATACCCCACGGCCTCTCTAACTGCCTTTATGGCATCGACAAAGCATCTATCCGGACCTATCCTGAACTTGAAAGCTGTAAAGCCTTCCTCGAGGTACCTCATGGCCTCGTCAACCAAGATCTCGGGCTTTCTAAGGAACTCCCAGTTTATCCCGCCGCTTGCATAAACTCTGATCCTATCGGCATGCCATCCCCCAAGGAGCTGGCACACAGGTCTTCCCGTGGCCTTGCCCATTATGTCCCAACAAGCGATGTTTACTCCGGCCATCGCGAGTCTATCGACTCTTCTCCCATATCTGAATGGAATTGAAAGAAGGTCCACATCGAAAGGATCCTTTCCGATTAGGTGCGGCCGCAAGCGAACGATGGCGTCTCTCAAGGGGACTGCTCCGCCATAAGGACTTGGCTCCCCTATGCCGGCAATATCCTCATCTGTATGAACTCTGACGATAACCGTGTCGGCCTTCACGCCCTTAGACCCAAGTTGGAAGGAACCTTTGGTGTATGACCCTTCACGAGTCCCACCAAGACGCCATGTCTCCTCTTCCGGCACGGGGCAAGAAAGCAGAATAGTGTCTATGTCTGTGATCTGCATTCATTCATCACTTCTTTAGGCCACAGTGAGAGACTCCGATCCGAGTCACCTTCGCATACTGTCCCCCACTCGTTTTTTCCTCGGCTCTTCCAAGTCATGCCGCCTCAGCTTTATCTTCCCTATCAAAGAAGTCTGATAAAAGCATAACCCATGTAAGAGAAGGTTTGGTAGCGAACTATCCTCGTGCGGAGACGCTTACTGACCATTGGCCCTGGCACTAGTATTGTCAAGACAAGATATGTGCTGCATTTCGCCTCGTTCTCTTATCTCTAGTCGCATGAAACTCCAGATGAGCCGGCTTGATCCATCGCCAACTACTGCGACGGCCCTTTCAGAAACCGACCGAAAAACATAAATCTGAACCGACCGTGTAAAGCTTTGCCATGAAGATGCGCCACAGGCTACCGATCATAGCTCTGCTGCTTGTTTTGAGTGCTATTTCGTCTTTAAGCTTCGCATCATCTTTTGCAGGTTGCACGAGCGGAAGAGGTCAAGCTGAGCTCGAGTATAAGGAGGTTATAGAAAGCATCAATACATCAAAGATTATTGACCACCTCAAGTTTCTGACTGGTTCAGGTGAGAGAGTTTGGAGTAGAGTTACTGGTTACAAAGGTTTCTACCTAAGTGAGCAGCACATACTTTCATATTTCAGGCACGTCGGTGTTGCAGATGTCCGAACTGAAAGCTTTGACGTGACAGTGCCTTTCGACCATGGAGCCAGCATCGAGATTCTCTCGTCTGACGGCGATTCTCTAAGGACGATCCAAGCCTTCCCTCTCTGGCCCAACCTGGTCAATCCCTGTCCTTATCATAGTCTCGGGACAGACAGGCTCATCTATGGCGGCTCGGGTGACCTGGAAGATTTCAATGGCAAAGACGTGAAAGATGCCATCGTGTTGATGGATTTCAACACTAGGTGGTACTGGAAAAACGCTGCCCTTCTGGGGGCCAAGGCTGTCCTATACATTGAACCAAGCGACACAACAAGAGTTGAAAGTCTTTTTAAAACCATGTCCATACCATTGAACTTTCCCAGACTACTTGTTCCGAAAGAAGAGAGGGAGTATCTCCGAGGCCTCCTCGCCGAGAGGGAATGGATTCCGATTCGTCTGAAATCGACCATGAAATGGGAGACCTTACAAGCCAATAACATAGTGGGATATGTACATGGAACGGAGTTCACGGATAGCGTGATAGCCATCGCTGCCCATTACGACAGCTATTCAGTTGTTCCCAGCATCTCCCCAGGTGCAACTGATGCTCTAGGAGTAGCAGCTCTCTTGGAACTCGCCCGGTTCTTTTCTGAAAACCCTCCGAGAAGGACTGTGATGTTCGTTGCCTTGGCTGGGCACTGGCAGGGAATATCGGGCTCCCGGGAGTTCGTTGACGCCCATTTCGATGAGATGGGGTCAAAGGTGAAGCTTTTCTTTGATATGGACTTCTCGACAGACTCGGATGATCTATCTGTATATCATCAGGGCAGTAGTTATCCCTACCTTCTTCAGCCTTTGGCTCCTAGGTACAACTGGATACGTGCGCAAATCATCGATGTGATATTCCCAAGCATCCAAGTCTCCTCTGGGAAGACATATACTCTACTTGATGGGATGACGAGGCCTATACCTCTGTTCGAACACGCTATCATGATGTTTGACAGTGATGCCTTTACTACAGCATGCTACGGAGGAGGAGTGGTTTTTCACACGACAAACGCTTTGAGGAAATACTATCAGACTTCGCTAGACACATTTTCTCGCCTTCGTCTTGAGAACTTCTTTCCTCAGCTCGAAGTCGTCTTTGGCGTTCTGTATGGTGTGACACAACTTCCATCGATTCGCGAAGAGGCATCTTTCCCCGCTGTTAGATTAGGCAACGATTGGGGATTCACTGTCCTCGATGCCACCGTCGGGCAGTATAATATGACAACAGCTTGGTATGACCTATTTGTTCACGAAGACTGTCTAGTTTATGTACGCTTCTATACCATTCCACTTGTTTCTGCTGGAGAGGCAATGCAGCCTGGGCAGGCTGCCTCTCCCTCGATGTCAGGAGTTGCTGACATACCTGGTCTTACATTCCAGATAGCCAGCTTGGGAGGCATTGCTAAGATGGCTGGGCAGAGCGGAGTGCTCGGCCCCATAGAAATTGTCTTGAAGCCGGATGAGAATGGGCAGATTAAGATCAAAGGCATCAAACCATACACCACAGGGCTTATTGCCGCTTATGTCGTCGACCAAGCGACAGGCTCAGTGCACTATGCTACTGACATGGGGTTCTATGCCTTCGGCGGGATCAGCGTTCCGGATCCCTCCAGCCCAAGTCCGAAGGAATATTTCGTTTACCAAGAGCGTATCCATAAATGGCTGGCAGTTTTCGAGTGCGGGTCCATTGCGCTCCTCAACATACTGAACCCTACCAGCTTGGGATATACTGGCATCGCCGTTGAGATGTTTAACTATCTGTCTCATGGTCCTCCGATTTGGTGGTCTCAAGACCCGTTCTTCCCCGATGTGATGGTCTTTACAGAGCCGGGTATACCCACGGAAATCGTCCTTAGGGGTCCTCAGAGATCGATTCTGGCCGGGTTCAATTATCCCATGGGCGTACTTTTCAATGCGAGCGCTGAATATCCCGAAGGGCAGGGCTATGTTGTTAGGTCGGGGGAGACTCTGATTCTTGACCATACGCCCTTGCAGCTACTTGGGGACTATGGCTGGCTGTACAGCAACAGACTCAATGCTTTGCGTAGATTCCGAGTGTCAAATCCCAGGGCTGAGTCATACGATTCCTTGTCAAGTCTGTATATGCAATACGTTGAGGAGGCATTGGCCGAGAAGAGATACGACGGTGCCTACAGCAGCACTATGACCGCGTGGAGCTACGCAGTAGGTGCTTATGGCGCCAGCATGAATATGATTATGGAAGTTGTTAACACAACAGTCTTCTTCTTCATCCTGCTCGTGCCCTTCGCTTTCTTGACTGAAAGAATACTATCGCCCACCGCGGGGCCCAAGAGAATAGGCGTTATCATCATGATTATAAGCATCTGCTTGGGCGTTTTCCTGAATTTCCATCCCGGTTTTCACATTTCCACGAACGTCCCAGTGATCATAATAGGATCGCTTGTCGCGATCCTAGGTTCTGTTCTCGCAGGGCTCATCGTCTCAGAAGCGCGAGCGGTGTCCCGTGAGGTACAACGTGCAGCTGTTGGAGCGCATTTCATCGAGGTCAGTCGAGGGGGGATCTTGTCGACAGCCTTTTCCACGGGCATCCAGAACATGAGGAAGAGAAAGTTCCGGACTGTTCTGACATTGACATCCATCACTGTTATCGTGTTGGGCATGATCACCTTCACATCTCTATCCAACATAACCGTGCTGCACCACGCCGGAACAACGGGGAACCCGCCCTACAATGGGATGCTGATCAGGAAGAGGCCTTGGGCTCCTATACCTGAACAGCTCTCAGTAAGCCTGAACGACAAGTTCAAAGATGAGGCCACCGTGGCGGTTAGAGCATGGGTGTACCCGCCGATGCAGCACCTACCACTAGGCCCAGGCGTAGTAACCTACGCTCTGCTGGGCGTCACACCGGATGAGGCGCAGGTGACCAACCTTGACAAGATACTCGTGAAGGGCGCGTGGTTCGAACCGGAAGATTTCGCGCATTGCTTAGTTCCACAAGCTGTGGCTGATAGACTAGGTACAGACGTAGGTTCCGTTATAGATGTATACGGCTTGAAGCTCCGCGTGAAGGGAATCTTTGATAGCCTCAACCTCTGGGATGGAAAAAGCGGAATAATAGATCTAGACCGTGAGGCGATAACGCCTATGAACTTCGTAGCTGTTGGTGGAGAGACTGGCGCCGCGACGATCTTAGTTGATGTCCCCCACGTCAATGGGGACTACACCATAATCATCCCATACAATCTAGCTCTAGAGGCTTTCAATGCCCTTCCATATTCCATTGCCGTTTCCTTCGAGGACACCGCAGGCGTCGATGAGAAAGCTCGTCTTCTATCATTGGCTTTGGGAACAGATATTTACGTGGGGAACATGGAAGAGAAATCGATCTCTATCTTCAGGCCTACTTTTGGAGTGTCTCTTTCTGGCACCGAAATGTTGTATGTGCCACTCCTCATATCGGCCTTTACTCTTTTGAACGTTATGCTCTCAGCAGTCTACGAAAGGATCAAGGAGATAGGTATCTTTGCATCCTTGGGTTTGGCTCCCGCTCACGTGAGTGGCATGTTCCTCTCGGAATCTCTGCTATACGGCATTATGAGTGCTGTAGTCGGGTATCTTCTTGGTGTTGTTTCCATCAATCTGGCTTACGCGGCGAATCTGATGCCGCCTACGTTCTATCCGAACTACTCGTCAACAGCGATAGTCCTAGTCGTGATTCTGAGCATCTCCGCGGTTCTCATATCTACTCTCTATCCAGCTCTAAAGTCATCCCGTCTAGTTACGCCTTCATTCGTGAGGCGTTGGAGGCGGCCGTCTAGGCCAACTGGCGATGATTGGACACTACCATTACCTTTCGTTTGCAGAGGAGAGGAACTGAGGGGGGTCCTAGGATACTTCAAAGATTTTCTTGATATCCATGGCAGTGTAGGGGCCGGTACCTTTGCTACTGAGGAGGCCAGATACATGAAGATTGATGACACTACAGCATCGCTAGGATGGGTGCCGGGATTGAGAGCCAAGATATGGTTAGCACCATTCGAAATGGGCGTAAGACAAACAATAATCCTAAAACCGGTTCCTGAAAAGGAAGATCGGAATACTTTCCTGCTTCTGATGCACCGTGACGCAGGCTTCCGAGATACTTGGATCAACGCCAACGAGTACTTTATGGATGACATTAGAAAACAGTTCCTCCTGTGGAGGGCTTTATCTCCGGATGATAAGCGGCGGTACATTGAGGAGGGATCTGGAGAGATTAGATTCCCTGATGCAGGAGGAGTCGACTGAATGAGCGCAGAACGGACATACGAAAGAGCGCTTTCTTGGAGGGCAATCCTAGCGCTGGTATTTGCGTCAGCCGTTGTACAACCCGGAATCATGTACATCTATCTAGTGGCGGGTTGGGCGCTACCCCTGTCCACATGGCTGGTCATTCTATTGTGGGTTGAGATTTCAAGATTCATGGGGCATCCAATGAGAAAGCAAGAGATATTCATCATCATGGCTTTTCAGTGGACAGCGATAAGCGGCGCTTGGCTCTTCCTGAATCCTATGAAGAACCTCTACTTCTCTCACAGTGATATCCCAGAGGCAATGGGGTTAACATCGTATGTCCCCTATTGGTGGGCTCCCCCAGCAGCTATAGGAGAATTCAGAAGTTTCATAGACACTCGATGGGCTGTGCCCCTATTTGTCATGGTGGCAACGTTCCTCTTGGAGCGGATTGCTGCTATTTCAATTGGATACTTGTCGTATCAAATCTTCGCAGTGGAAGAGAAGCTGGAGTTCCCTTCGCAATCCGCTTCAGCACAGACAATAGTCACTCTCGCAGAGAGAGAGCCCGACAGAATGAGAGTGCTTACTGGCGCGGCGTCGCTGGGCATGATCTACGCTGGTTTATCTTTTATGCTTCCATATCTCACGGGTGGATTAGGCGGCTCGCCGCTGCAGTTTCTTCCTCGAGGATGGTCGGACTTCACGTATCTTATAGAGAGGTTTATTCCGGGAGGCACACTCGGTCTGGATGCGACCTTATTCACCTTCGTCTCGGGATTCATCGTTCCACTTCCCGTGCTGGCCTTCATGCTTGTCACCTCTCTTGGTATTTACCTGATCGGAAATCATTTCTTGATCCCTCCGGAATACGGCGGCACCGGCTTATGGCCTGAATGGAGGCCTGGAATGCCAATGCTAATAATCATAAACCGTTCCCAGATATACGTGTGGATCAGCGTAGCCATAGGCTTCATGCTAGCAGTCGCCTTCGTGCCATTACTTCTGAGACCAAGAGTCTTGGTTAGAGCCTTTCAAGCGTTGAGGAGGGTTAGCGGAGTAGGAGAAAAGCCACCGGTGCCTCTGTGGCTGCTCTTAGTTGCTTTCTTTGGCTCTACTCTAGCCTCGGTCGCCATGTTTCACTTCATGGTTCCAGATTTTCCAATCTGGATACCTTTAGTCTTCTCAGTTGGCTTGTCCTTCTTCACGTCATTTATTTCAGCCAGCGCCGCGGGGGTAACTTGGGGAGGTGCGAGCGTGCCCTATTTGAGAGAGAGTGGTATCTACTTCAGCGGATACAGGGGTTTGGATGCATGGTTCGCCAACTACATCACTTGGGGGACGTCACCATTTCTTCGATTGCAGGCTATAGGTGGTCTAGCTTGGGTGGCGCCACCTCCGATGGCTGGATTGCCCCTTATTGTCAATGGAGGCGCCATATCGGGACAACTCAAGATGGCGGATATTGTAGACTGTCCTAAGCGCGATTACATATTGAGCATATTCTTAGTGGCCCTTCTAGGCTTTGGAATGAGCTTCATCTATAGTTCCCTCTTCTGGAATGCAGCCCCTATCCCGTCAAGTGCCTATCCGTACACAGTGACCGGATGGGTAACGGAAGTTATTGAGAGGGCTCGTTGGGTTAACTGGCTCTGGACGGGCATCCTGTTTAACACTACGTACATTGGCATCAGCTTCATTGCAGGCACGATTGTCAGCGTGCTGAGCAACTTTCTCCACATCTTTTACGCTCCTATAGCGATTGCTACGGGGATCCTCACCCCTATGCCCGTTGTAATCTCTCAGTTCATCGGGGGCATTGTTGGGCTCTTTCTGAAAAGAAGAATAGGCGCGACTGATTGGATAAAGTATCGTCCGCTTATAGTAATCGGGCTAATAATCGGGGATGGCGTAATCTCTACCATCAGCGTTGCCACAAGTTTGATCTCCAAGGCTCAATGGGTGCTTCCTTATTAAAGTGGCCTTCACCTTAGCCGGAAAAATGGGAAGGGGGAAAAACTTAAATACAAACTCCAGAATACCTCTCGAAAGATGGAAAATGGAGGAAATAAGGAAAAAAGTTCTAACGTCGAAAATGCTTGTCATCGGGATTGTCTGTGCGTTTCTGTGGACGTTTTTCAGCTTGTGGAACGTAGCAATCTGGACAATGTTCCCCGCGAGGGAGTGGAACTGGGGAGTCACTTGGAACGGCATGTTCTCCGGAGCTTTCCTACTGATAATCATTTGGGGGCTTCTTCAATACCTTATACCTGAGAAGTATAGGTTGAATTCTCAAGAGATGTCTTTGCTCTTCGCATTTGGTGCGGGCGCCATCATGGCTGCCGCATTCAGGGCACCAGGAGCATACATCGCGCATACTTGGGGATGGAGGTACAGAGAGCCATTCAAGACGACATGGGGGCCCTGGCTTCCGGAGGCGGGCGTTTGGTCTCCCTCTGAGGAAGTCTCCAAACTGATGCTCACCGGTGGAGTACCTGTTCCGGCTGAATGGTATGCTCCACTGGCGTTCTGGATGACGTTCGCGCTAGCAGGAATATTCGAAGTGCTAGGCTTGGTGTTGCTTATGCGTCGACGATGGATCGAGATCGAAGGAGTCACCTTCCCCTACGGAAATTTCGCCTCTGAAATCGCTCGAATTGTCGAGCCATATGAGACCAAATCTGCCAGAGCTATGAAGCCAAGGGTCAAGATGGTATTTATCGGCCTGCTGGTCGGCTTCCTCTTCTACACACCGTATCTTCTGAGTGCGCTGTTCCCATGGTTTCCGTCTTTGTACGGTTGGGAAACTTGGCCTTTCGTTCCTTGGCACCCTGGAGCGCTTGACCTCAACCGTGCCATCCCAGCGATAAACACAATATTGCCTGGCTCTTGGGCTATATCGCTTTACCCACTATTCTGGAGCCTCTCCATACTAGCACCAGTCTCTGTATCCCTCTCGACAGGTCTTACGTGGCTGGTGCTTATGGGTATCGCGCCCGCCCTATTGTACTTCGCGGGTACTTATCCTGTCGAGATAACAACGCTGGCCGATTCGCACGCAGTCGCTTACTTCATCGCGAAAACAGCTCCACTCAAGCTGGGACCCTTTGGCGTAATCGGTGCAGGCCTTGCCCTTGCTGTACTTCCCTTCATCTTCGACTGGAAATACTGGAGCAACCATTTCAAAGCTACCATAGGGGCAAGACCTCTAACCAGTGAAGAGAAGGCCTCAGAGCCATGGCATCCACGATGGTCACTACTCATGCTTGTCGGCGGGTTCATACTGCAGATTGTCATGAGTGCGGCAGTAGGGGCCAATGCTCTGTACAGCATCATCGGCTTGATCACCCTAACCCTCATCGGTTCGATAACCGTTGCCCGAGGCTCAGGAGAGATGGGATGGTTCCCCGAGTACAGCGACTACCACGGAGCACTGACCTACAACATAGCCTTTCCCAACGTGACGATGGACAACATGACCACTGAGTATGTAAGCACGATGCTCCTCTGGGGAGGCCGCAGCGGCGGTCACATACTAGGCATGGCAGCTCACAATGTTCAACCCGTAGGCGCCTTTAACTCCTTCAGAATGGGGCATTTGCTCAATGTACCAGCACGAGACACCATCATAAGCTACATGATCGGCGCTTTAATAAGCGTCCTCTTCGGATGGCCTCTCTTCCTGTGGATGAACTACAACTACGGGCTTCTGAATCTTCCTGGCCTCAACACGGCTTACAACTGGGGTTCAGGGTACATAAGCACAATCGATCCAACCCGTGAAAGAGCGTTCTTCGAACTACCGATCCTGGAGTGGATTGTGGCTGGCTTCGTGGTCGTAGGCTTCCTTATGTTCATGAGCCGACGATTCGTCTGGTGGCCCCTAGCCCCTATAGGAGTCTTCCTAGGCCTGTCCGTCACAGGCTGGGCCATGGGCGCAGCGTCCACAGGGCTCGGCGGATACGTTGTCAAACAAGCAATCCTAAAAACGCTCGGAGTCAGGTTCTACGAAGAAAAAGTCGTTCCCTTCCTCAGCGGGCTAACCGGAGGCCTAGTGCTAACCTGCGTGCTGATGTACGGGGTCGCCGCCATCAGACTCTTCGCGCCTGGAATCCTTTAGAGAAATCCTCCTTTCCCCCTTTTTATCCAACTCGATCGTGAGTATCACATTGTTTTCTGTTGCCACAGGCGAGAAGTCACGTGAATGCATGGACTACAACTAACATGATTTCCTTCTGAACTTACATTGATGCCTTGCGAACCGAACTCAGCGAGGAAAAGGAGGACGGCAAAAGTGCAACAGCTTTACGGTCATGCAGCCTATGACTCAGATCAAGCCAAGAGCCTTGAGCAGGCTTGCCCTTAGTATCAGCTGTCAACGAGAAAGACGTAACTACTCATTGAACAATGGTGCTCTGGGCTATTTCTTGATTTTTGAGTAGGCTGCCAGAGCTATTCCAACGATCAACAGTGGCACGCCGACCAGCCTATACGGATACACCACAATGAGCTCATAGGCTTGTATGCACACATGGAAATCTACAGGCGTAGGATCGAGAGTCCAACCTGGCAACGGAGTCCCTCTTATGGACTGAATCGTGTACTTGTAACGACTTGTCCCTGTAGCCGTGAAAAACGCTTGGGAGAATGCTGGCTTAGCATCAGTTGTCAGCAGAACTTCGCCTGTATCAACATCAATGATGCTATGTCTGGTTAGGCCGGGCCTTTCGACCGACACCCTCGTTTCAACCGTGGTCACGTTGAACCGAGACCAGAGACGTGTTCCCCCAGGAAGGGTGCCTAGGTCGTAGCTCCACGGCGTGGCGAATCCGATCGACTGATCCCTGATCACCCAAGTCGTATCGTCAAAAATGTCCGTGCCTTCTCCCATATGCCATTCTTCGCCGGTCGTATTGTAGAAGGCTAGACCTACCCCCACTAAGAAAAGTATCACTCCCACTGGTAATAACAATTGTTTCTGAACCAAAACTATCCCCGACCTAGCATCAATATTTGTTATGTTCATAGTATATATTTAACGCTTTCCTTGCCGCCCAGACCGGACAGACCCATGGAACGAAAGCCTTCTGTCAACGAAGCAAATCTTACATCTATACGAGAAAAAAGGTAGCTGTTCGCTGAACGACCGGTGTTTAATGATGCTTTGGGCTATTTCTTGATTTTTGAGTAGGCTGCCAGAGCTATTCCAACGATCAACAGTGGCACGCCGACCAGCCTATACGGATACACCACAATGAGCTCATAGGCTTGTATGCACCCGTGGAAATCTCTTGGTGTAGGATCGAGAGTCGTTTCGTGAAGGATCGGATACACGGACTCCACCGTATACTTGTAATGGCTAATACTAGGAAGCGTGTACATAGGCCTAGGTATGACATTGACAGAGTCCATGTCGAAGGTATGCACAACATTACCCGTATCAAGATCGGTGATTATATGCCTCGTTAGACCGGGCCTGCTAACCGAGGGATCCGGGTTAAGTACCCCAACATCGTAACTGGTCGTGTTGAACCTTGCGAATATACGTGTTCCCCCCGGTAGGGTGCCTAGGTCATAGCTCCACGGGGTGGCGAATCCGATCGTCTGATCCCTGATCACCCAAGTCGTATCGTCGAGATGGTCCGTTCCTTCTCCTATATGCCATACCTCACTGGTGGCATTGTAGAAGGTTAGACCTATCCCAACTAGGAAGAATATTACCCCCACAGGTAGTAGAAATTGCTTTTGAACCAAACCTATCCCCATTAGCGATAGGTCTATTCTGCATATTTAACGTTTTCCATCCTCAGGCTCCAAGCTGCTTTGGGGAAACATCGTCAAGTGTCTCCCGCGACAGACAGACTTAGCTGCGCCAAGAACAAAAGGCACGCATCTACGTGTCACTTCGTGCTTCTTACTCTTAGGTCCTATGTCTCAAGCCAAAGAGTTTCCATACCTATCCCTTATACATGGCGGCATGGGCCCCCACCATAAGTCTTAAAAGGACATCTCTTCTGTTCTAGTCAAATCAAGTGGTGAAGCAGAATATGACCCAAAACCCCCCGAGACTTGCTCTAGTAATCGGTCGGCCTTGGACACAGGAAAACCTTCGGCTTGCGAAGCAGCTTGGAGTTAGCGACATAGTCGGCGGTCCGCCCATTCGGCGTGGACAGCCCAGGCCTGATGTCTGGGAGTTCCTGCCATTGCTGCATCAGAAGAGAATGGTTGAGGATGTAGGTCTTAGGCTTGAAGTCATAGAGTCCAACCCCCCAATGGACAAGATAATCTTTGGACTACCTGGACGGAACAAGCAGATAGAGAATTTCTGCAAGACATTGAGAAACATGGGTGCTGCTGGCTACAGTGTACTGGCACATTCATTCACATCACTCGGCTGGGTGAGAACGTCTCTGGCCAAGCCGACAAGAGGAGATGCCCGAGTAACAGCTTTTGATTACGATCTGATGAAAGACGCCCCGCTAACTGAGCATGGTGAAGTCACTTCGGATCAGCTATGGGACAACTGGACCTACTTCATCAAGAGAGTTGTCCCAGTGGCGGAGGAGGCGAAGGTTCGCTTGGCACTTCACCCTGATGACCCACCTATCTCTCCAATACGCGGCATCAGTAGGGCATTCAGGAGCGTTGATGCGTTCAAGCGGGTGATAGAGACTGTGGACAGCGACTATAATGGGCTTGAATTCTGTCAAGGCTGCTTCTCCGAGATGGGAGCAAATGTACCTGACGCTATACGATACTTCGGCAAACGTAGGAAGATCTTCTATGTTCACTTTAGAGACGTGATGGGAACCGCAGCGAAGTTTGAGGAGACCTTCCATGATGCGGGACAGACCGATATGGCCGCTGCGATGCGAGCATACAAGGACGTCGGCTTCGACGGTCCGATGAGGCCTGATCACGTGCCCACAATGGAGGGCGACGACCGCTTTATGGGTGGCCACGCTGGGTACACCATGCTAGGAAGACTCCACGCAATAGGCTACATGAAAGGACTGATAGACGCAATATACGGAGAGAAGTGAGGAAAAACACATGCGTATCGTCAATCCACGCGAGTCAATAGCCGAACTCACTCGTCTAAACCCGTTCGACCGCTTTCCCGACGGCCGGCCACACGTACCTGATGATCTGATCAAGCGAATGAAGCTGGTCACGACTGAAGAAGCTTGGGGTGTCATGCGCAGCCAAGGCTACAAGCACCAGTTCGAGCGAAACTGGTTCTGTACTCATCCTGAGTGTATCTTGGTTGGGCGGGCCGTCACGGCGATGATGGTGCCCAAGCGACCTTATCTAAATGATCTTGTGGAAGAAACGGGGCATAACGAGGGTCGTGTCGGCGGTCAGAATTCTTGGGTTATTGACACGCTCAAGCTAGGGGATGTGATGGTTGTGGACCTTTTTGGCAAGATTGAAGATGGAACATTCGTGGGGGACAACCTGGCTACGTCGCTACAGGCACGCACAAAAACGGGGGCGGTCATTGACGGTGGCATCCGCGACTTCCAAGGCATCTCTGAGCTGAAGGATGTCACCATCTTCTGTCGCGGACTGCATCCGACAGCGCTCGCCGACACAACTCTTGTCGGCATCAATATCCCTATTAGAATCGGCGGCGCGACGGTGCTGCCAGGCGACGTTGTGCTCGGAACGCCGACAGGTGTGATCTTTATCCCACCACACTTGGCCCAGGAGGTAGTTGAGCGGTCGGAGGACATCCGCATGCGCGACCAGTTTGGCAAACAACGTCTGAGCGAGGGACGCTACACACCTGGACAGATCGATAGAGCGTGGACAGCTGAGATCGAGAGCGACTTCCAAGATTGGCTGAAAGCACGCCGCAAGTAGCAGAAGCTCACCAGGAAAAGCTCTTAGGCAACAACTCCATAGTGCATACTGATGACGGAACGCACGTGGAAATGCTAGGGACGAATCGAACAATCACTTTGCTCTTCTTTTTGATTCGCTCTTGGAGGACTGAAGCTAGCTAGCAGAACGTATGTGGCCAAGCCTGTTGAGACTCTGGATCGACAAAGAAAATGGCGACCAATCAATCCCCAAAGAAAGTCAGAGTTTCCTTAGGTTCAGCAGTCGTCCTAGACCTAGCCAGCTGCAAGCTGGAAGCCAAACCGACAACAGCATATCTGCTAACATACACTGAGAGCAGATGTCAGGCCAATTGCGCATTCTGCCCGCAAGCCAGAGAAAGCAGTGGGAGAGCTGATATGCTCTCCAGAGTCACCTGGCCTGTTTTTCCTACAGTGGATGTCACCTTCCGAATCGGGGAGGCGTTTGAGAAGGGCATCATAGGAAGAGTCTGCGTTCAAGCCCTTAACTATCCACGAGTGGCTGAAGACATACTTGGCCTAGTCAAATGGATTCGGAAGTATTCGAACGTCCCAGTGTCGGTCTCCTGCCAACCGCTAACTGGAGAGGATGTTATAAGGTTCGCTCAAGCCGGGGTAAGCCGCATCAGCATCGCCCTTGATGCATCAACAAGAGACCTTTTCGAGAAGGTGAAAGGCACAGCAAACAGAGGTCCATATCTCTGGGAAGAACACATGAAAGCTTTGAGGGAGGCCGTCAGGGTTTTCGGTAGAAATTCTATTACCACCCACCTGATCGTTGGGCTTGGGGAGACTGAGGAGGAACTTGCCCGCATGGTCCAGTGGTGTACGGACAACGGAATCTACCCCAGCCTTTTCGCTTTTACACCTATAGCTGGAACCAAGATGGAAGATCATCCCAAGCCTCCGATAGGTTCCTACCGGAGAGTGCAGATTGCTCAACGCTTGATAACTCGTTCGATTGCTACATACAAGGACATGAGATTCGAAGAGGGCCGTTTGGTAGACACAGGCATTTCAGAAGGAGAACTAGATATGATCGTCGGAACAGGGGACCCGTTTAGGACATCAGGTTGCTCAGGTTGTAACAGACCCTATTACAACGAGAGGCCCGGCGGGACGATCTACAATTTCCCCCTAAAACCCAGCAAAAGTGAGATAGAAAGAATAAAAGAGCAGCTCAGCGATTATGGCTGATGAGCCCAACCTCAATATTCCACGTGTCAAGACGTATCATTTTCTTGTCTGTACGATAACAAGCTGCTTCGGCCTTTTTCTCGCCATCATCCTGTCTAAGTAGGGCTTTACTTTTTCGTTTTCAGCCATTATTCTCTGCCTCCCAAGTTCCTCTATCTTTTCAGACATTTCTCTCATTAGCTCTGCAAATATGACGCCTTCTGCGGCCGATACGTACTCCACCCGAAATCTTTCAGGGCTGATTCCTAGCTTCTCCAGAACCTTCGCTAGCGCTTCCATCCGTTCTTTCATCCTCCAATTTCCGGAGATGTAGTGGCAGTCGTATGGTAGATGGCAAGCCCCGACGAGCACCATCCCAGCGCCTCTTCTAAAGGCCTCCAGGACGAAATCCCGGTCGACCCTTCCTGAGCACATGACCCGTATCGCCCTTAGGGTCGGAGGATACTCGAAACGGCTTGTACCGGCTAAGTCAGCTCCTGCATATGAACACCAGTTGCATAGAAAGCCTAGGATCTTATCCTCAGGACTGTTTTCTAGAGCGGCATCTATCTGAGCGAAGATCTGAGCATCTGTGAAGTGCATCTGCGTTATGGCGTCCGATGGACATTCAGCTACGCAAGTTCCACATCCGTGACACGTTGCGGCAATAACCTGAGCTGGTTTTCTGGCCTCGACCCTTATCGCTCCGTACGGACATTTCTGTGCACATATGCCACACTTAGCCTTGACGTTCCTACACCTGTCAGGATCGATGACTGAGACGATGGGCTCGATCTGCCATGAAGTCTTAGAAAGGATAGTTGCAGCCCTCGCTGCAGCTCCAGCTCCTTGTGAGACGCTATATGGTATATCCTTCGGTCCCTGACACGCCCCTGCGATGAAGATCCCATCAACCGGAGTGTCAATAGGCTTCAGCTTTGGATGGCTCTCCATGAAGAATCCATCTGTCCCCCGAGTGATGTTCAAGACTTTAGCAACATCGCCGGCGCCAGTGCTTGAGACAGCTGCTGTTGCCAGAACCGCGAGCTCAGCCTCCACTTCGATCGGCTCTCCCAGCAGAGTGTCTTCTGCGCGTATGATCAAGTTCTTCGTCTCCGAGTCCTCTATGATCTCTGAAACCCTTCCCCGTATGAAATTCACACCCATCTCAAGCGCCCTTCGATAGAACTCCTCATATCCCTTGAAGTTGCTGCGCATATCCATGTAGAAGACGTAGACCTCCACATCATCACCATAATGTTCCTTGAGCTGGATAGTAT
>CAZBDB010000009.1:16758-19016 GCA_964490655.1 uncultured Candidatus Bathyarchaeia archaeon
TAGAAGACGTAGACCTCCACATCATCACCATAATGTTCCTTGAGCTGGATAGTATGTTTCAGTGTGTACATGCAACAGAATCCTGAGCAGTACTCGTAACTGCTCACGTCTCTGGAGCCGACGCATTGGATCAGACCCACAGTCCTCGGTCTCTTTCCGTCGGAGGCTCTGATAACGTGGCCTGCAGTTGGCCCAGCAGCCAATATCAATCTCTCGAACTCCAGACTTGTGATGACGTTGCTGTATTTGCCATATCCGTATAGGTTGCCTTCCGGCGGAATGTAGATGTCATACCCGGTTGTGACGATTATGGTTCCCACTTCTAGTTCGATCTCTTCGGGTTCTTGACTGAGGTCGATGGCTTGGCGTGCGCCGCAGGCATCAACGCACTTGTAGCACTCTATGCAGTAGTCCATATCAATTCGATAAATTAACGGCACAGCTTGATCGAATGGAACTGAGATCGTCTTCCTAACTCCCATGTTCATGTCCCATTCGTTTGGATACTCGATGGGGCATACATCTTTACACTCGCCGCAGCCTGTGCAGTTATCGCCAACTATATAGCGGGGATTCTTCCTGACCTTGACCTTGAAGTTGCCGACGTATCCCTCGACGCTGAGTATGTCTGAGAAGGAGATGATCTCTATATTTGGGTGGCGCGAGACATCGACCATCTTTGGCCCTTCTATGCAGATGGAGCAGTCCAAGGTTGGGAAGGTTTTGTCGAGCTGCGCCATATGGCCTCCTATGCTCTCCTTCTTCTCGACCAGATAGACTTTGAAGCCCATCTCAGCCAGGTCTAAGGCCGCATTCATGCCTGCTATCCCCCCGCCCAGAACGAGAGCCTTGTTTGTAACTGGCACCTCGATCGGTGTTAGAGACTGAAGTAATCTGGCCTTAGCTACGGCCATCTTTACTATCTCCTTGGCTTTCTCAGTTGCCTTTTCTGGGTTGCTGGGATGGCACCACGAGCACAGCTCTCTGACGTTCGCCATCTCAAAGAGGTAGGGGTTCAAGCCAGCCTCGGAGACGCATCTCCTAAATGTAAACTCGTGCATACGTGGTGAGCAAGCCGCGACTACGACCCTGTTCAGTCTCTGTTCGTCTATTCCTTTTCTAATCTCCTCTTGACCAGGATCTGAGCAGGTATAGCGGTTGTGGACCGCGTACACTACATTAGGCAAGGTGCGCGCGTACTCGGTCAAAGCCTCGATGTCGATCACGCCGGCGATGTTTAGTCCGCAATGGCAGACGAAGACTCCGATTCTTGGCTCTTCAATCATCTAGCGCACCTCCTTGCCCAGCCTTCTTCTGACTGATTCTTGAGCCTTGACTATCAGCTTGCTCCTCAATTCTTTGGCCATACCTTCTGTAGAAGCCAACTTCTCCAACGCCTTGTTCCAAGCGCCGGAATGAACCGGGGTGTGATGGACTGATGTCCTTTGTATCTCTAGTGCGCCTTCAACTGGGCAGACTATCCTGCAGACGCCGCAGTAAATGCATGGGAACTCATTTGCGTGAACTTTCCCTTCGGTGGATGTATACAGAGTTCCCGGTATCGGGCAGACATCCACACAGTCTCGGCAGCCGTCTGGACATTTTTCATTGTTTACCGTTATAGAACCGAATATTATCTTTCTAGTGTGGATCGCATCATATGGGCATTCGGCCTCGCATAGACGGCAGCAGGGACAATGATCCTTATCTATCTCTACGTTAACCTTGCCGCTGTTTCTGTCTACACTGACCTTGATCAAGTCGAAAGGGCAGACCTCTTCGCAATCGTTGCAGTCTTTTGGGCATCTGGTTGCATCGACCTCGATCTCGTGAATTATTTGTGGGAAGCTCTCTGTTCTGAGGACGGGCACGGTTCTTTCGTCATTGATCTTTAACGTGAGTGCTCCGAATGGACAGATTGTGTTGCAGATGCCGCAGAATTGACACTTATTCTCGTCGATGGTGATTGATGGAGATGTTAGTTCTTGGCCTTCAATCTTGGTGGGCTTCTTGATCTCGATTGCCTCTCTGGGACAGACAGTTTGACAGATCTCGCATCCTATGCATCTGTTCTTGTCTAGAAGAAGGGAGTAATGTCGTGCATGCATAATTCTATAAACTGCAAGCTCATCCTCGGTTTCCGTCTTGACTATCTTCATGGGCATTTTTCTTCTCCGCCGAAAGTGGAGACCGCATCATCAGCAATCTCAAAGAGTATCTTAGTAGGGACAATCACATATTTATGCGAGTTGGTTCTG
>CAZBDB010000010.1:0-2027 GCA_964490655.1 uncultured Candidatus Bathyarchaeia archaeon
TGGAGGCTTACCCAGACCCTCGCGTTGAAGCCTACACCAGAAAGGTTGGTGTACACAATGTCTTGGAGATGTCGAGGTTCCTCCGAATCCTTGGCCCTCAAACAATACAATGCACTCTAGGCCTTGACAACGTTACTATCAGTTTTGTAATCGAGACCACGAGAAGGACGGTTGAATACATCCGAGTTATGCAGGGAAGACAGGACTATTCGACAATAGATTTTGACATCGATCTGAAATGGATTGACGGGGCAGATCAAGGATCGAAGAAGGCAATAGTAAAGAGTCTAATCTCGCATAATTGGGGCATAAAGAAATCATGGAATATCTTCAGGCTTCTTGTAGCAGTGGGAACAGAAGTCTTAGCGTCGAAACTGTCTAGCAGAAAAAACTCGCGCCAAAGAATCTAGAATGAACGCGCTATAATAAGCTACATTAATATGTGTGCACACCCACTCTGGTGTCAACAGTTAGGATTGAGCGAGTAAAAAGTCAGACGCTGCCAAGTGTTCCGTCTTTTTCGATTCCTGCGATCCAGCTGAACAGAAGCTAGCGAGGTGAAAGGAATGAGCTACATAAACAGAAGTTACGGCAACGGAGGCTATACACAGCGCGGTTTTTCGAGACGAGCGCCAGTTGAAGAAGGGAAAGAATATGAAGCTGACATCACTGAACTGAGTCGTAGGGGAGATGGCATAGCAAAGATCGAAGGCTTTGTCATATTTGTCTCTGGGGCCAAGACAGGTGATCACGTCAAGTTCAGAGTGACCAGACTCGCGCGAAGATTTGCAACAGCAGAGATTGTGCAATGACAAAAGTGAGGGCTACAGGTCAGACAATAACAGATCCCTGTTTTTTGAGGTATCCCGCATGTGCTTGTCCAGGGAATAATATGACCGTTCAGACATGGCAAACAATAGACACCTTTCTTGAGAAAATCATTAAATCCTTAAAAGCGAGGTCGCCCACTCTACTATCAACGTGACCGATGAGGAAGACAAAGCTATGTCTGGTGAGCCGGAAGTTATATTCGTGGGGAGAAAGCCGCCTATGAGCTATGTTCTAGGGATAATTACGAGTTTCAACCAATCGAATGCAAAGGAAGTGACGTTGAAAGCAAGAGGGCAAGCAATAAATACCGCCGTTGATGCAGCGGAAATAGTCAGACACAGATTCATGAAAGAACTGAGCGTGAGCAGGATCAACATAGGGACGGAAGAAATGCCGCCGAGAGAAGGCGAAAACAGGAACAGAAACGTATCAACGATCGAAATAACCTTGACTGGAGAAACCAAGCCAGAAAGCAGACGAAAGTAGCGATTAAAGTGCATGCTCAAGGTTATAGAGAAGAATTCGGCGCTAGACTGATTCTTAAAGACATTTGTTGAATGACTCCCATGTAAACCGAGAGGTCTCAGTTTGGGTAAGAGGAAGGTTATCAGCGAAGACGAACTCACGAATATGATGTTGCCAAAGACAACCGATGCACTTGGAATATCGGAGAAACTTCTTGGCTTTGACAGGGTTATGGTGAGATGTCAGGATGGTTACACTCGCCTTTGTAGAATTCGTGGAAAGATGAAGAGACGAGCGTGGATAAGGCGTGGTGACATTGTTCTCGTTTCACCTTGGGACTTCCAATTTGAGAAAAGAGGCGACATCATTTGGCGCTACAAGAGAAACCAGGTTGGGTGGCTGAGAGAAAACGGATATTTGAAGATCTGATATAGTGGAGCTCCGTTACATGAGCAATTTCGTTCTAAACGTGATTCTTCTTGGTTGCTCCACTAAGGAAGGGTCAATTCTGTTCCCGAGTCCCTTACGCCCTCTGAAGCGTCTAAAATCATTATACAGTTCCTGCTACATCATCGATGGCAATATCTATCCCTAGCATGCACAGGAATGTCCCAACCGGAACAAGGAGGCCATCAGACCTCAGCGACCATGTAGGAAACAAGCTAGATGCAAAAAAAATTTTGGAGAGGTAGGGGCAGACCTCCTAACAGCACGGATTCACACACCGATAG
>CAZBDB010000010.1:2127-18597 GCA_964490655.1 uncultured Candidatus Bathyarchaeia archaeon
AATTTTGGAGAGGTAGGGGCAGACCTCCTAACAGCACGGATTCACACACCGATAGGAAAACTTTGGAGTACCTTGCTAGAATGGCTGTGAGGCATAGGATCGATTCAAGTGAATTTTTCAACTGCATTGTGGAAGCTTGGAAGCAAGACGAGTCAGAATGTAACCAGTTGATTATCAGGTGTCGTAAGAGGACGGAAGATTCTGCAATTTTCCTCTTCACTGCCGGTCAAAGGGTTTTAGCTCAATTTCCTATACAGATTAGAGTCTTGAAACAAAAGAATCAGTTCGAAGACTTCATAAGAATGATTTCCGCAAGAAATTCTTCACCTAAGATTCTTGAGGCTGTAAACCCTAGGATTGGGGACTTGAAAGCTGGGATGAGGAAGGTCAGTTTGAAGGCTACGGTGCTTGAGATTCCAAAACCGAAATTGGTTTACACCAAATGGGGTATGCAGGCACATGTATCAAATGCACTTATCGGCGACGAAACTGGAACCGTAAGAATGAGTTTATGGAACAGGCAAATCAGCATTGTCTCCGAGGGCGACGTAATTGAGATCAAAAACGGCAAAGTAGTCAGCTTTAAGGGCGAACGTCAATTAAGAGTTGGAAAACATGGAAAAATAAGCGCTGTGAACCACACCTCAGCGGCGAACAACATGCAATGATGAAACATTCCGATGTGTAGAGATCACGGGGCATATGGACTAGGAAGAAAATGAAACGCAAGAAAAGTAAAAAGAGACTGAGAAGAGAAAGGAAAAGAGTCAAACAAAGAAAATGATGCCCAGCGTGCGCAGATCATGACTTGATATCCTAGTCGTTCCCCCAACCAATATGGGCATCAAGGTCATGAAGTCACGTTGCTAAAAGCCGTATCGATCCAGTCGAGGGCTTGAATGTTCCGACCGTTCAAGAGGACCACCAAAGTTGAATCTTCGAGCTTGTAAGCACGTAGAGAGGCGTTCCTTCGCCTTCAACCTTAGCGCCTGGCTTCAAGATTAGGTCTCTGATCTTATCTCTATCCGTCAAATCCATAGTTGACTTGCTCCTAAGGATGCGCTTCATGTCATCAAAGGCCCTAACGAAGACCTTCAATTTTCCACGATCACTGTATCTGCCTGATTCTGTCTAACGCTCTGTCCACGTCGAGCAGGTTCAGCTTCTCCAACACGCTTGACATGGGTATCCCATTCTCATCCCAGCCTATGGCTTCGTAGTACTCTTTTCTTCTCCTCTGCACTTCCTCCTTGTCCGTGACTGAGCCCTTGAATGGTCCAGTCGGTAGTGGCTCGTAGAACCTCGGCGGGTTATCATCATCCTCAGGTGGCTGCCAACTGATGTCGGGTCCACCCAGCAGTTCGGCGGCTCTCTGAATATGGACGATCCTGTGGCCTAACTCCCGCTTCCACTCTTCCTGTGTGATGTCCCAGCTTGTGACAGCCCTGAGGAACCTCCAGTCAAGGCCATCTAATCCCCCTCCCCACGCAATAACGTTACAGTAGACGGCGGAGTCTTGAAAGACAGTTGACATATCGCCGTAGGCATCGCTTACGGTTGAGGTGTGATCACCTCCTTGAACCGAACATGCATAACAAATGTCATGGGTGTAGTCTTCATCGCTCCTAGTTCCATGGGCGCCCACTTCGACTCCTTTAACGTGAACTGCGTAGGGAAGTACGTCGACTCCCTTCAACTCCGAGATTTTCAGTGCTGCTCTATAGGTTCCCTCGGCCAGAATATCGAAGTATCTGCCCTCTCTCGTTGCTATTCTCTTTGCCAGCTCGGCCAGCGCACCGGTGTCACCCCATCTCAATTCCAGTCCCTCGAGATCATCCTTTGTCAGTATGCCCCTTTGATACAATTCTGCTGCAAAGGCTAGGATGTTTCCTCCATTTATGCCTGAATAGCCGAGGTCCTCCATCAGAGAACTGAGATAGATGACGTCTCCAGCGTTGAATACCCCTAGGTTGGGGCCTAGGTAGGCTTCTAGCTCGTAGTCAGGATTATCAGTTATCGCCCCCTTGTTTGGGCCTATCTTGATGACTGCTAGCTTCATACAGGTTACCGCGCAGCCATAGTCTCCCCAGTAACGTTTGACCCAATATCTAAGATCAAAACGGTCACCCCCCATCGATTTTTCTTCATGCCACTCCTCCTGCCAGTTCCTGACGGGCTCCGCGCTTCTCTTCGCCCCTACCTCATAGCCTGCATACCCAGTTCCCCATCGGCGTATCCGGTCTCTCGAAAAGGACAGTTTCTCGTACTCTCGGATGAGCTCCTTGACCTCTTCAAGGTTCGCGACTGGAGGAAGAGGACCCGTTCCCTTAGCCGCTATGGCTTTCAAGTTCTTAGAGCCCATTACGGCGCCGTAGCCGCCATAACCGGCCGCATGGCTCCACTTCTGTTCTACAGCAGCAGCCCGCACTCTGTTCTCTCCCGCCGGACCTATATAGATGACGGCAGGTTCCTTCTGTATCCCCAATCTTGCGTATTTCTTGTCCAGCTCCTCCTTGACTTCTTTCGTCAAGATCTTTAGCGCCGTCTTGGCGTCCTTACCCCACAGATGCTTGGCACTTTTGATCTCCACATTATCATTGTCGATGAGAATGTAAACAGGCTCCTCAGCTTTACCCGAGACGATTACGCCGTCCCAGCCGGAGCATTTAAGTTCGATGGGAAATTCTCCGCTGACCGTGGAGCCTATGATGCCGTTGCTCTGGGGAGACTTTCCTGTGATGCATATTCTAGCACCGTGGAAGTATCCTGTTAATGGGCCAGTTAGTGCCAAGAACAGATTCTCGGGACCTAGCGGATCGACCTTCTCCCATCTCGAACCTAGGCGATCCCACAGGATTCTCGCGCCTAAGCCTCGGCCGCCAAGATATCGGCGGAGAACATCCTCTTCAAAACTGGTTTCCGAGATCTTATCACTATTCAGGTCGATGTCTAGAAACTTTCCTGCATATCCGCCAGCCATCTTAGATCAACTCCTTAGCCTTCTCGCCGTAGAGGTTCTCGGCAACATCTCGAGTAAGCTCCTCAGGCGTTCTAGCGAAGAGATTGTGAGAGATGTAGCGTTCCTCTTCTACAACCCGTAGAGCGTTGTATCCTGCTTCGGTGCAGGCTCTAACACACTGCGGATCACCTCCACATAAATCGCAGATGAGAACGTAATCATCTCTCGGGTGTATATGGGGGATCTTTCCAGGACAAGCTCTGATGCATGCGCCGCAGGCTGTACACTTCTCTCGGTCCACTAAGACGGCGGAAGTTCTTTCATCTATCGACAGAGCATTGTAACGACACGATTCTACGCATGGATAGTCTGTGCACTGGGTGCAGAGGTGAGGGATCTCCACCCCAGGAACCAGCATGAAGACCCTTACCCTCGAGGCTTCTGGCCAGATTCTGTTCTCGTGATATTAGGGTGCAAGCTATCTCGCATCTCCTGCAGCCTGTGCATTTGAGGTAGTCGCGGCTTATCCATAGCTTCTCCTCGTCCTCTGTCATATTTCTTCCCGGCGAAACGTTTCGATACAATTGTGCAGAGCAGTTTATAACCCTTGCACCTAGCCGGAGTTTAAGATTGCATACTGCTTTCAACCGTTAAGTACAACAGAGTCCATGAGCTAATCCATGTTGTATCTTACTTTCAAATACCAAGAATATCATTCCTGGGCCCAAAGCATAGTGAGCTGAGATACAAAGATCCAGGTGTTCTGGCAAAACCCTCAACTAGAAATAGGCGAATGCCCTCCAGTGCCCAGAAAGACTAGCGCGCTAAGCCCTGCTAGCACAACCGGCCTAGCTAACCAGCACATAACCTGCACATCGAAAAACAGCCAAAAACGGACACAGTTCAAAGAGAAAACCCCAAAAACAAGAACTGTCAACGTCTCTGGCTTGAGAGTCGGAAAGAACGTCATGGAAAAGACGCTGCTTTTTGGCGCGCGCATTATGCGCTTCAGAACGACTGTTCGAGTCCATAGTGTCAAGAATCTCTGACAAAGCGGGATGGATGGACCGGTGGTTCATAAGAGATAATATTGCTTTGTTACTCACAAGTCAACATGCCGCAAAGAGAACTACTTGTGAAGAAGAAGTGCAAGCACCTCTGGATGGACCTAGGCTACTCCTCCTACAACGGGAAACGATACCGAAGATGCGTAGATTGTGGCCTTATTAAAGAAGACACACTGCCACACATCGTCTAAACATTCAGAGCCATGACCTTTCTGTTAGGAGCTCAAGCAGTCATACCATGCAGCAGTCTGTGATCTAGCTTCGTCATATTTGTTTGAGCCGTATACGAGTCGACATGATAGACGTCACAAGACCGTGAAGATAGAGGAATTTCCCCCTGATGGTCTACCCGGACATAATAGGTCTGTATTGATCGATATGTCATGAACTTTTATAATGAGCATAATCCGCAGATAGACTTACGCGGTCCACGTTTTGCTCCTATGGAACATAGAGGAGGGACAAGGAAAAGTGGTGAACTACGAAGCATTGTGGCAGGTTCTGGCCGATCTGGTCACCGAGCTGAAGAAATCGGGCGAGTCGATCCCTCCCTACGTAATGAAGGACCTCCGATCGGCAAAGACCACAATCCAAATCCTAAAGGTGAATAGAGATAATCCCGATCACGTCTCAAGAATAGAGGAGTTCCTGAGAAGTGTCGAATCCTACGTAATGTACGCTACTGAGAGGAGGTTTGAATCATCCAGAATCGACGAATGGATGGAAAGACTGAGAAACGCATGGCAAGAGCCCGAGGAAGCAATCCCTCGTCCTGGCGGTTTCGTCACAGGGGTTCCTCGAGATAAACATTGGGTAAGGATGAAAATCTCGCCAGACCTTCCCGAAAGGAGAATTAAGGCTGTGACTCACGAACTAGGCATCAGCTATCAGCTCCGTGAGAACGGATTTGCTTTAGTTTACGGAGAGAAAGGCAAGATACGAAACTTTGTCAGGAGAATGGCTGAATTCAGCCAAGATCAAAGTTAGGCATGCTAGATGTCTGTCTAGCCAGATAACGATCATGCTAATCGACGAATAGTATGAATTAATCGCTTGGGATCTGAATGACCTACCTGAAAAAGATAGAGGTAAAGGGCTTCAAGACCTTCGCCAACAAGACCACAGTAAAGCTCGACAAGAGCTTCACGACCATCACCGGGCCGAATGGTAGCGGAAAGACAAACATAATTGATGCGATCCTGTTCGGCTTGGGAGAACTGAGCGCACGAAGGCTTAGAGCAGAGAACTTCTCCAAGCTTCTGTACCAGGGAAACCCAGACATGAGCTTGAAGAAAAGGAGGAAAGCCAAGGTAACCATCCAGTTCGACAACTCGGACGGCCATATACCCGTCGACTCGAGCACGGTAACAATCTCCCGCGAGATCGACGAGAGAGGCCAAAGCATCTACAGACTCAACGGGAGAAGAAACTCCAGGACCAACCTCATCGACGTACTCTCAATGGCCGGAATAAGCCCCCACGGTCACAACATCGTCCTCCAAGGGACCATCACTCGGCTGGCAGAGGTCTCAGCTCATGAACGCAGAAAGATGATCGAGAGCATGATCGGCATAGCCCAATACGACGCCGAGAAGGCAGATGCAGAGGACAAGCTCAAAGAGGCAGAAGTCTCGATACGTACCGCGATGGGACAGGTCGGTGAGGTCCAGAAAAGAGTGGAAGCACTAGAGAGAGAAAGGAACGAGCTCCTCAGGTCCAACTTCATACAGAACGAGATAGAACACCTCGAGGCTGTTAAGGTATCTCATGAACTCGCTAGGCTGCAGAGCCGCATAAGTGACCTCTCATCGAAAGTCCAGAATCTTGAGGAAAGAGCTGAAAAACTAAACAGTCTTAGAGGAAAACTGAGGTCCGAACGGTACGATGCGGAGGCCGAATGGAGAAAACTCGGATCAGACAAGCTCGACGAGGGACAGACCCAGATACTCTATACCCAAATCCAACTGGGAGATCTGAGGTCCAGATTAAGCGAGTTATCCACTAAGATAAACTCTGAAAAGGCGACCCTCGAGGGGTTAACTAGAGTCAAAGAGAACACTGAAGAACAAGTCGTGGCCATCAGAGGCGAGATCAGAGAACTGAGACATACGCGTGGAGAACTGAATCGAGAACATAAAGGGGCCTCTGATGAGCGAGCCGGCAAACAAGCCGCGTACGACAGCATATTCCAACAAGCCGAATTGCTCAGGGCTTCCCTGAGTGAGAACACTCAAGAGATTCGGGAAAAGGAGAAGAATCTGGAACAACTCAACGAGAAACTAATCGATCTCCGAAGCGGATACGGCAAAAGCCACTCAACATTGAGAATCTACACACATAGGCTGAAGGACATCCAATCCCGCAGAAACGAGCTCCAGTCAACGCTGGCGAGACTGAGGAAATCACTGAGCGAGCTTAAGGAAGTTAGAAACGGCCAGAGGAAAAGACTAAAGACGCTCCAACGAGCTCTGGAGCGCCGAACCCGGCAGAAGGAGTCCATAGATCTTGAGATCGATGAAGCTGGGAAGATTGCTGAAAGCGCTAGGGAGGCCGTTGTCGAGTTCTCGACGCAGAGAAGATTCTTCGAGAGTATAAAGAGCGAAGAGGCCGCTCTAAGGGACATAGAAGAACTGGGCGAGCTAGGAGTGATCGAAGGCGTCCAAGGCAGGCTGAGAAGCCTCATCAAGATTAGAAGGGGTTATGAGAAAGCGATCGAGGCGGCCGCCGCGGGATGGCTAGACGCACTGGTCGTCAGAGACATGGAAGTCGCCTTCACTTGCAGCGAGACACTGAAAAGGCTGAAACTCGGCAGGATAAAGATAATCCCGCTCCAAGGCCTATCCTTTAACAGTAACACTGAGATTCCTGAGACGGAGGGTACAAGGGGGCCCGTGTCCGCCTTCCTGAAGTACACTGATGATTATCGGCCGATCGTGTCCTTCGTCTTCGGAGATACCGTCATAGCAGCCGACGATAAAGTGGCGCTTTCATCATCCCACAAGGGCGTCAGATCAGTGACGTTGAACGGCGACCTATACGAGGTCGGCGGAGCCTTTGAAAGCGGCTTCTATAGAGCACCAATCGATCTCTCCTCAATTGTACCGAGTGAGTCCGCTGTCAAGAATCTTGACAAAGTCGTCAACGCACTGATAGAGCACCTTGAGAGAAGAGAAGGCGATGTCACCGATGTCTCAAAGGAGATCGCTGACACACGCGTCGAGATAACCCGTCTAACCGAGGCGATGAACAGGCTTGAAGGTGAGATCCAACGAGTTCGTGAGAACATCCGTAGGACAAGCCGCTGCATAAGCCGCGCAGATAAGGCCATAAGGAGCATTCAGGAAGCCCAAGAGAAGGAGAAAGCCCAGATAGGAATCTGCAAGTTGGGTAGAGTCAGAATGCGCAGCGAGGAGAGGAGACTCCGCAGAAAACTTGCTGTGTTGAGAAAGAAGGTAGATATGGCCGAGATCCAAGCGATGGAGGTAAAGAGGAACAAGATCGGAAACGAGATGATGGAACTTCGAGAAAAACTGAGTGCCATCCAAGGTGAAATCTCAAACATGGAGTCCAAGATAAAGAACGTTCTCAAGACAGATCTCAAGAATTCCAATATCCAACTCGGCAAAGTGAACCGTCAGATAGCAGCTTTAAGGAGAGAGATACAAAAGGAAATTCATGAGAGGAATGAGGTGAACAATCGGATCGAGGAATTTGAAAAGGAGAAAGAAGCCCTTTCAACCACCCTCTTAGGCGCCAAAGAAGAGTCTAAGAAATACTTGTCCCAGATCGACAGCATCGATGAGAAACTTAGAAAACTGGATTCGGAGTATGACCAAGCCACACGTCTTTTGAACAAGCTCAACCTCGAACTGCAAGGCCTACAGCTCCAGAGGGCTCAACACATGGAGAAACTTAGGTCATTTGGCCACGAAGAGTCTCTAGAAGTCTCGCAGGAAGATCTTCGGAAGGCTGATTCCTCCCTGAGAATGATGAGGCTCGAGTTGGGGCGGATCGGCGCCATTAACCAGCTCGCTGAGGCTCAGTACGACGAGCAGGTCTCAAGGTACAAGGAGCTCTCGATAAGGATGAACGAGCTCGAGGAGGAGAAGATGGCGATCCTAGAATTCATTGAGGAGATAGAGACGAAGAAGCGCGATACCTTTATGGACGCCTTCAACAAGGTCAACGAAAACCTATCGGAGTATTTCTATAAACTGACGGGTGGTGGCGAAGCAGCACTGCAGCTCGGGAACCTTGAAGATCCTTTCTCAGGCGGAATTGACATGCTCGTCCAGTTCCCTAAGAAGGCTCCCATCCTGATAAGCGGAGCTAGCAGCGGAGAAAGGTCAGTCTCCGCGGTCGCATTCCTGTTCGCTCTGCAAGGCCTTACCCCTGCGTCCTTCTACCTCTTCGACGAGGTTGATGCTCATCTGGATGCGTTCCATGTTGGAAAACTCGCGGAGCTCTTGTCCGAAGAGTCAGATAAGTCGCAGTTCTTGGTTGTGACGCTCAAGCCGGAGATGGTGAGCAAGGCAGAGAAAATCTATGGAATCTACGGAGTGAATGGGGCCTCCCACCTCGTATCCACAACCTTCCAAGGTGCCACTTAATGACCATACAAGTCGCCGACAAGCCCTTCTACTTCAGACCGCCTTGGAGCATCCTCTTTGACCTCCAGAGATTGAGGAAGATAAGGCCATGGGAGATCAGAATATCATTCCTCCTAAGCACATTCCTAGAAGAGATGAGCCTCAGGAAGGAGGTAGATTTCAGGGCTTCAGGCGTCGTGCTCGACTCTTCAGCTGAGATCTACCTGATGAAGGCTAAGCTTTTACTGAAGTTGGAGGAGCCCCCGCCTACGCCTGAGCCTAAGCCTAGCTTTCTGCCGCCTCCACTAATCCTCCCGCTCAGGTTCCAATTGACGACTACATCGATCCACCATCTCATTGAGGCTTTGGACGAAGCCCTAAGAGGCGAAAGGCTCTTCACACCGAGGCCACGCCAAGAAACGCCATTGATGCCTCCAGCTGAGGTCATCCCAACCGTAAGCATATACCTAATGGAGATGGAGGAGGAGATAGAGAAGCTGTATCGGAAGATTCTTCGCCTAGCTGAAGAGGACAAGATTGTTACATTAACAAGGCTTGTATCACGTTTTGGGGTGCTCGAAAAGGTAAAAACGTTTATAATCCTTCTTTTCATGGCGCAGAGGGAGAAGGTGAGCTGCTGGCAGGAGATTGACTGCGGGGAGATCTACATTAACCCAGTTGGAGGCGTGGTTGACGGAAGTAACGGGTAAGGGCGCCAAAATAACCGAACCTACTGAAGAAGATAAGGATTCTAACGATCGCAAGAAGATGATCTTGATGGAAGCTGCATTATACGTCGCAGGGCGGCCCCTCGACCTAAAAACGTTAGGCTCGGTCATCAAGGTGAGGTCTAGGAGGGCGATCCGGAGAATAGCCAAGATTCTCATGAAGAAATACAAGAGCGATGACACAGCGATCGAGATATTGGAGGTTGAAGGTCAAAGGTTCGTCATGCAGCTCAAGGCCGACTACTCCCTGAAGGTAAGGAGGCTGGCGGTCAATCCACTTCTAACTTTGGGGCCATTGAAGACTCTTTCATATATTGCTTATCGTCAGCCCGTCTCGCGAAAACAGGTAGCGGAAGTTCGTGGCGGACATGCTTACGGTCACATCAAGGCTTTGAGAGATATGGACCTGATCAACTGCGAGAAGGATGGAAGAACAAGCATGATCCGGACGACGGATTACTTCGCCGACTACTTCGGGTTGAGCCATGATCTCAGGGCTATGAAGCGACAGTTGAGAAAGGTCTTCAGTGAACTCTTAAAGAAGGAACAAGAACAGCGGCAGATTCGTTGGGAATAGAACACCCTTGTCCGTTAGACTTATATCGAAGCGGTTGATTTTTATTCTCGATACGCGCTGGAGAAGCCCGAGCAATGTCAGTTTGGCATGGGGATCTGCGTAAGAGGAAGCCCTCAGGAGGTAGGAAAAGACCTTATAGAGGTAAAAGAAAGTTTGAGAGCGGATCCTTCCCAACAGAAACCTCTCTAGGAGAACCGAAGAGAAAGATAAGCAGGAGACGTGGAGGTAACGTAAAGATCCGCCTGTTAAGCGGAAACTATGCAAACGTCACAGATCCTACCACGGGGAGGACTGAGCGCGTTGAGATCTTGACGGTTCTAAGAAACCTCTCCAATGCGGATTACGATAGGCGAGGCGTCATAACGAGAGGAGCAGTCTTGGAGACTCCGCTCGGAATAGTCCACGTCACATCAAGGCCCGGGCAAGACGGCGTCCTAAACGCCGTTCTAGCCTCGGAGGAAGAGGCCCTAGCTTGAGAATCTTCAGCACTAGCGCGCGCTAAGATTTGAGTTCCATATCTTCCCTATTACGTGAAGAACTCCCGCCGAGCAAGTTACAGCTCTTTCCTTCATAACTAATCTGGTACCTCGATCTTCTCTCTTAGCATCTTCAAATATAGCGTCAGCAGTTTCCTGACGTCTTGTTTCCACGGAGTGAATGTTGAACCGAATACCGTATCCCAGGCAGATTCGAAGTCAGATTCACGTATCCTACGTACCGCGGAATATGCGTTCTTAACTATTTTATCATCCATCTTCCTCTCTTCTCTGAGACCTGACACCTTGCCCTGAAGTGATTCGATTGTTGACTCCAACGCGTTCTTCTCCTTTCTAATATGAGCGGACTTAGCTTCAAGCTCCTTAATTCGATCACTTAGCCTGTCTCTCTCCCTCTCGAAATCGGCGGACTTAGCCTCAAGGTCTTCCCTCTCCTTCAGAAGATCAGACAGCCTACCTTCAAGAGTTTTGACCGTCGACCTTAGTCCGTCTCTCGCCTCTGCAAGACCGGAAGATTCGGCAACAAGCCTTTGTCTCTCTTTCTCAAGATCAGATACCTTATCCTCCAGTGTTCCAGCCGTTAACCTCAGAGCATCTCTTTCCTTCTTGAAACCTGATACCTTAGCTTCAAGTTCTCTAACCATTAGTCTTAGTTCATCTCTCTTCTTCTGGAGATCTAGCAATTTTCCTTGAAGCGTCTCTACTCTTGACCTTAACTCGTCTCTTTCCGTTCGAACCTCAACTGCTTCAGCTTCAAGTTCTCCAACTCTCCTCTCTTGTTCATCTCCCTTTCCTTCGAGATCCAATAATCTACTTTGAAGCGTATCAACACTTGACTTCAATTCGTCTCTCTCCTTCTCAAGATCCGTGGACTTAGCTTCAAGTGTTCTAACGGTCAACTTCAGGTCACTGACAGCTTCTTCGTGTCTCTCCCTCTTGACATAGCCAAGCCTTTCGAAAAAACTCATTTCGCGTCTTCCCACGTTTAGTTCTCTAGATGCGAATATTAAAGATTTGGCGTTGATAAGTAGTTTGATATCAAAAAAGGATAACCCGCTTCTCCGAAAAAACTTAAATTCTGAATTCGAAATCTAGAGAAGGCAAGGAACAAGATATGCGGGAGAAGGACCGGATAATTCTTTGGCCGATCTACTTTGATTCGAGAAGGACGCGGTCAGAGGGCAGGAGAGTTCCAAAGAGACTCGGAATGCCAGCCCCAAAGCTTAGCGACATTCAGAAGGCTGTAGAGAAGTTAGGGTTTGAGTTTGAGGTCGTACCAGATGCCCGCTATCCTCGTTCCACGTGGAGGAGAACTGGTTATATCTCGATTCCTAAGAACGGACCTAAGAGTCAACTCCTCAGAGATATCGCTGAGAAGCTATAGAAGAAAAATACGTACCGAAAGCATGGATTTCGGCTCAGAAACCTTTAAATAGTATGCATCGTTTTTCACTTCAATCTTTTTGGGAGGAGAACACGAAGACTTGCCGAGGCTGGGTCGGGTTATTCACATAACACCGAGCGAGATGGCGGTTGTCAAGGCTGAGAAACTCCCAAAGATTGGCAATAGGGTCGTTGACAAAGAAAAGAAACCCGTCGGAACGGTTTTTGACATAATCGGACCAACTTCCTCACCTTATGTCGAAGTGAAACCTGACCTCAAAAATCCAGAGAGACTCGTGGACCATTTTCTGTATCTTCTCCCCTTACGCAGATACAGGAGAAAAGTGAGGAAAGGAAGGAAGTAGATGAGTGGGAAGCGGCCTGCTAAACCGAGTTTTGGGGAGATCCAGCGTTGCGCAGAATGTGGCGGCGCAAGGTTGATGAGGGACTACGAGAACGCCGAGATCGTTTGTATGGAATGTGGCTTCGTTATAGCCACGAAGATAGCTGATCGAGGCCCTGAGTGGAGGGCCTTCGACAGCGAACAGAGAGAGAAGAGAGCCCGAGCTGGAGCCCCCCTGACCTACACAATTCATGATAAAGGCCTCTCAACAGTTATTGATTGGCACGACAAGGATGTTTACGGGAAGAAGCTAGCAGGAGACCAGAAAGCTCAGATCTACAGGCTGAGGAAGTGGCAGCGGCGGATCAGGGTCTCAGACGCTACAGAGAGAAACCTGGCCTTCGCCCTATCTGAGATCACGAAGATCGCAAACAACCTATCACTTCCTAAGAGCATCTTTGAGACCGCGTCAGTCATATACAGGAAGGCGGTTAAAGAACGTCTGATCCGCGGCAGGTCGATTCAGGGAATCAGCGCTGCCGCAGTCTATATAGCGTGCAGGCAGTGCGGGCTAGTCCGGACACTGGAAGAGATCTCATCGGCCTCGAACATCACCAAGAAAGAGGTCGGTCGTAGCTACCGCTTCCTGGTGAAGGAGCTCGACTACTTCATCCCACCAACGAAGCCCAGCCAGTACGTTTCCAAGTTCTCGAATCAGCTCACGATGCAAGGAAAGGTCGAGGAGATCGCGACCAAGATATTGAAGGCTGCGAGAGACCTCAGGCTCACCTCGGGAAGGGGCCCTACGGGCATAGCTGCAGCTGCTAGCTACATAGCCTCTGTTTTCACGGGGGAGAGGAAGACCCAGCGGGAGATAGCTGAAATAGCCCAGGTGACTGAGGTAACAATAAGGAACCGATACAAGGAACTGTGTGAACGCCTTGTCTTCATAATGTCTCTATGAACATTCCCGATGCCATCCATCCTTTTATCTTGAATCGGGATTCTTTAGAGTTAATGAGAACGTGCGATTTTTCTGAGTAGAATAGCGTGAGAAGGCATTCCTATGGAAGAAGGCTGGAAGCTGATTGTTCTGGGGATCTTTCAAGGATTCCTCGAGTGGCTTCCCGTCTCCAGCCAAGGACAGCTCGTGTTGGTCATGACCTATCTTTTGGGGGTAGATTCAGCAGATGCTTTAGGTTTCTCAGTGTACCTTCACTCAGGAACTCTAATTGCCGCTGCAGTATACTTTAGACGGGATCTACTTGTCCTTCTTAGGAAGCTTCCCAGCTACCGGTTTCAAGACTCAGACAGGGAGAGCCGGGTGATTTCGTTCCTTCTCTTTGCGACCGTACTCACAGGGATCATGGGGTACTTCATCTACAGAATTGCTGAGGCCACAAGCGTTTTCGGTGAGTTCTTCATGGCGGCTATAAGCATTGCGCTCATATCGACTGGCTTAATCCAAAAGCTCGCAAAGGAACATGAGGAAAGAAATGTTGATGAGGTCAAGCTTTCCGACACATTAGTCCTCGGGCTAGTTCAGGGACTCTCAGCATTCCCCGGTGTTTCGCGTTCAGGTATAACAGTTTCTGCCCTCTTGATGCGAGGGTTCAAAGGAGAAGCTGCATTGAAGCTCTCATTCCTTATGAGTATTCCAGCTGTGCTTGTCGCAGAGATCGGTCTCGCATCCACCGCGAGCTTATCTCAAATCAGGATGATGGACTTGCTGTTGGGAAGCGCATTCTCATTTCTAACTGGCGCACTCTCAATTCACCTCCTTATGAAGACCGCCCGGAAGATCAAGTTTTGGAGCTTGTGCCTCCTGATCGGCATCCTAGCCCTACTGCCGTTACTCAGCTACTTGTGAGGAGCAAGCTTGAGTTGACGATCCCCGATAATACACGGCGACAAAGAAACAATACTTTGGGCTATACGAGATCTAACGATACTCTATGCGGATCTCTGAGAGATTCTCAGTCTTTCCGTTACTCTAATCCAACATCTCTTTTCAAACTATTTATGTAGGCTTCCATCTTGCCGCTGAAACCCACGGCTCTTGCATATTTCCTTTTGAAACCTTTCTCTTTCGCCAACCTTGTGATAGCTTTGTGCATGCCGGAGCTGTATTGGAAAGCCTTTTTGGGTCTTAATGCAGTGGATCTGGGTAAACCGAGTTCCGACGCGACTTCTCTCAGTATGTGCTTCCTCAGATCGTCGTCTTTGCTCTTTATCTTGAACTCTACAGGTATCTTCATGGCAAAATCCACGAAGCCGTCCGATAAGAAAGGACAGACATATTCGACCCCGAACAAGGCCGATAGCTTATCGACCTCTTCTTTGTCTCTTTTCGCAGTCTCAACCAAGGTGTACATCAGATCTACTATTCCGTCCTTGTCACCATAGGAGTTCTTGTACACATGATATCCACAGAAGAGTTCGTCTATACCATTCGCAGAAAGCACAGTGTGAATTCCATGCTTCGAAGCCAATCTGAAGACATAATAGAAGCAAAGACAATTCTCTAGCCGGGCAATCCTTTCAAACTCTATTATGGAAAGCACAGTTCTCAAGCCATGCTCCAACTCTTCCAAGGGAACCATATCATGTAAAATGCCAAGATCCAGTGCTTTTGCAGTCTCATTAGAGATCTTGATGTCTCTCAGCCTAGAGAAGGCAACCGTAAGTAGTGTGACATTCTTCCCGACTTGTTTGCAGATTCCTGAAAGTAGCGAACTGTCCAGTCCGCCAGAGAACGCTATTCCTAAAACCTCTTTCTCTAAATCCCTTACGGCTTCGCATATCTTTGCTTTCAACTGTTCATGCATTCGGATACTTTCCATGAATGAATGATCTTCATCTGGCAATCTGACAGTGCTAGCACCGATTGAGCTTTTACTCGGAGCCATTGAATATAAAGGTTGGAAGAAGAATCGAAGCTAAGGAGGTCCTTCCACCATCTTTTCTATGAAGAAGACGAAGCAGATGAAGATCTATATCCTTGAACTAGAGGCTGCAACATAACTCAGCAGACCCAAGCAAGCATTAGCATGTCAGATGGGGCGCTGCCACAGCCCTTAGCCCAGATTTCAAAAGATCATCAAAAGTTCGGCATGCCTGCTTTGTGCGTTGAGCCATAAACTCCATTCTTCTGGCCATCAAAGCTTCTTCTAATTCATTCGAGACTTTCATAAGCCCCAAGTAGCCAGTGCCCACAATGAGCAACTCTGGTTTAGGTTCAGCGTTCAATACTTTCGTCAAATCGTCAATATACAAACGGTGCCCTTCCCTTCTCCACTAACCACCTATGACCCTGTCTAGAAAGATTATAACGTGACTCTTGTATCTTCTCCCATTTGCCACTATCCTGAAAAACTCGTATGAGTCGATCAGCCAGGTTAAAGACCTCGTCCAGAATAGACTATCCTATGGATCTAGCTAGTAAGAATCGTGATCAGGCATACTATCAGTGGGTATGCGATGAAGTTCCATCGCTAAGACTGAAGATTGATTCTGAAGAAAATGAGCAGCTAGATGTTCCATTGCATCCGATGATATCTGAATAGAGTTCCCATCTTATCCTAACCGTCTCCAGCGACTGTTCCATATATACATCAAGAGTTGATGTTCAAGAATACAACGGGGAGCAGAAGATGATCTCTTGAAGCTTTCTTCTTCATGCTTGAATGCTTGTTCAAGCCATCAGTAATGAAATGAGTGTCAAACAATATAATACTAGAAGCTCCAAAGATTTGGGTAGAAAAGAGTAGGAAAAGATCCGAATGGGCAACTTCAATTACAAACAGGTCGTCGTCATAAGAGCGGATCTCAAGATGTCCATTGGTAAGACAGCAGCCCAAGCGAGCCATGCAGCTGTCTCAGCAGCAGAGGAAACAAGGCGAGAACGGCCGAAATGGTGGCGGGAATGGTTTGAAGAGGGTCAACGTAAGATCATCGTCAAAGTTGACTCAGAGGAAAGCCTCTTAGAGATCAAGAGGGAAGCGGAGGCTTTGGGCTTGCCATCTGCGTTGGTCAGGGATATGGGCTTGACAGAACTCGAATCGGGAACAACGACTGCCTTAGGAATAGGGCCAGCTCCATCAGAGCTCATGGACAAGATCACCGGAAAACTCCGGCTTCTGTAGGCGAACAGATTGAACCCACCAGAACTCGAAGTTAGCCTAGGCATAGAAGTATACGTCACTAAGACGCCAGGAATCGGAGGGAAGATCCGTCTCATCCCAGAAGACTTCAAAGTCGAGGAGATACTCACCGATGGCTCAGAGGCTAGACTCCAACTCGAAACCGCTGGTGCCCCAAAGATCTC
>CAZBDB010000011.1:0-3837 GCA_964490655.1 uncultured Candidatus Bathyarchaeia archaeon
GTCATCACAACGTCAATGAGCGGAATCGACCAAGCACTCTGGGACATCCGCGGCAAAGCTCTTGATACGCCTGTCTGGCAGCTCTTAGGCGGCAAATGCCGCGACAAGGTGATGGTCTACAGCCATGCGGGCGGAGCTACTCCAGAGGAGCTCGCACAGAACGCTGCCAAAGTCATCTCAGAGGGCTATAGAGCTGTCAAGTTCGACCCATTCCAAGTGGACCCATTCACCCATTCCTCAAGCGTAACCGAAATCCGGAACGCGATTGAAAAGGTGAACGCTGTCAGAGAAGCCGTGGGAGGCGACGTCGAAGTCCTGATCGAAGGTCACGGAAAATTCAACGCTCACACAGCCATCAAGCTGGGAAAAAAGCTTGAGCCTTATGATCCATACTTCTTTGAGGAGCCCATGCCACCAGAGAACGTAGACGCAATGGTCAAAGTGGCGCAACACCTTGATATACCTATTGCTACTGGCGAACGCATCTACACAAAATTCGGCTTCTGCCAACTGCTAGAGAAGGAAGCCGTGGACATCCTTCAACCTGACATCGCCCGGACGGGCGGAATCACTGAGCTAAAGAAGATCGCTGCCATGGCAGAGGCTTACTATGTGCCCCTGGCACCTCATAACCCCAACGGTCCATTGGCAAACTACGCGAACGTGCATCTCCTAGCTGCCATACCGAACTGCGCGATGCTCGAATGGGTAAGAAACAATCCCCCCTGGTCTGACGACGTTGTCAAACCGACCTTGATGCCAAGTGATGGTATCGTGGAAGTTCCAGACAGACCTGGCCTCGGGGCTGAGCTCAACAAAGAGGTAATCCAAGAACACCTTTTCAACGAGAAGCGGTATCTCCCATAGCTCCGCTGTTCACCATGTTTCGCAATTGAACCATCAATTTTCCATCTTCACGTCTACTCAGTCGATCTGTGAAAACGTGAGCAATTGTAGCCCAACACTTTGCAGCCCAGCTGGTGCAGTTTCTCTTTCGCCTCCTCCGAAACCTTAGTCGTACTACAGTAGCGGTTAAGAACGTTCAGAACCTCCCGTCCCTCAAGATAACGGGCGCCCCACCAACGCCTACGAGAAACCGACATCTTCATCAACACATTTCCTGAATCTGATATTGCACAATTTGGGAAAACGACATCTATAAGACTTGAGAAGACCAACTACACAGAACAGAACAATAGCTAAAATATGTAAGTAATGCGAATATACTATGCATACGTTTCGGAAGCGAGCAACGTGAAGATCCTCCGTAAAGATGTCAAGCACGGCAGAATAACCGTCGTGCCAGAGATGCTGGACGACTTCTGGGTACTCTACAACATCATTATGCAAGGAGACACTGTCTACGCAAAGACAACGAGGGAAGTCCGGTTCGGGGAGCGTTACGCTCGTCCCGAGAAGGGAAAAAGAATATCTGTTCTTCTAGGTCTGAGCGTCATGAGCGTCTCTTGGGACAGAAATCTGAACAGGCTACGAGTCCACGGAATTGTCTGTGACGCACCCGATGATATCGGTGCAAAGGGATCACGCCACACGCTGAGTGTGACTCTGAACAGACAGCTGACCATCGTAAAGGACCGATGGATCAAACACCAACTCGACCGGCTAGACAAGTCAACAAAGACCGGGGTCTCACCGATAATCGTCGTCTCGATCGATGATGAGAGATACTGCGTGGCCGTCGTCAGACAATTCAATATAGACAAGAAAGCGGAAGAGACTGCCAGAATCCCAGGAAAAAGAAACGTTGAAGCTAGGACCAAAGCGTTCCGACAGTTCTTCAAATCAGCCTTAGACGCCATCATAGAGGCTTCGACCATAGCTTATCCTATAGTGATCTTAGGTGTCGGCTTCACAAAGAACTCCTTCGTCAAGTACTTGAGGGAGAGGGCGCCCGACATTTCCAATAGGATCATCGACGTCAAGAGCGTAAACAGCAGCGGCTCTGCTGGGATAAGCGAAGCTCTGCGATCGGGAGTGCTATCAAAGGCCCTCCGGGACCTGAGGATATTGGAAGAAACGAAAGCCGTTGAGGAAGTTCTCCTTCGTCTCGGAAGGGAAACGGGAAACGTGACCTATGGAATCTCCGAAGTGAAGGAAGCTGTCACACTTGGGGCGGCTGAAACCCTTCTCGTAACTGATCTGAGGTTGAGGGAAGCAAGTGACGAGGAAAGGACAAATATGGAAGAGCTCTTGAGGACGGTTGAGGAGAGAGGTGGCAAAATCATCGTCGTCAGCACGGAACATGAAGCTGGCACGAAACTGAACTCTCTTGGAGGACTGGCCGCACTACTCCGCTACCGAATACGCTGACTCTAGCGCGTGGTGGATGAGCAAAACATTTTTGTAGCTAGCTAGCTAATACTGTTCGGCACGAACTAGCCACATTTGTCAATCTGGAGTTCATTGAGGATGTTAGAGATCTCACGGAGGACAACGACGCTCGGAACGGAGAATGCGTTCGTCGTCTTGAAGGAGGTAAACGAGCTACTAGATAAAGGCAAAGATATCGTGAACTTCTGTATAGGGCAGCCCGACTTCGACACTCCAGACTATATAAAAACAGCTGCGAAAGAGGCGATAGACAACGGAAAGACTGGGTACACTGCGTCGCCTGGGATTCCAGAGCTGAGACAGGCCGTCGCGGCGTACTTGTCTGAAACGAGAGATATCGATGTGAAGCCTGAATCAGTCGTCGTTGCATGTGGCGCGAAACCCTTCATAGGATACACGATTCTCTCCGTCACCGATTATGGAGCAGGCCATGAAGTCATATACCCGAATCCCGGCTTCCCAATATATGAATCCCTGATACGGGCTCACGGAGCTGTCCCGGTCGCATTGAACCTGAGGGAGGCAAGAGAGTACAGCTTCGAAATCGAGGAACTCGACAAAAAAGTGAATGAGAGAACAAGACTTCTAATACTAAACTCTCCTCACAACCCTACTGGTGGAGTTCTTAGTAAAGACGACTTAGAACAGATAGCTGACATCGCTACGAGACACGACAACCTCTGGATCTTCTCCGATGAAGTCTACTCAAGAATGCTAGACGGTGGTGATTTCATGAGCATAGCATCGCAACCCGGAATGCAAGAAAGAACTATAATCGTGGACGGCGTATCAAAGACCTATGCCATGACGGGCTGGAGAATAGGCTTCGCAGCGAATGAGAAGCTGGCCAACCATCTGGCGAGGTGGATAACAAACACAGAATCTTGCGCCGGACAACCAAACCAGTACGCTGCATTAGGGGCTTTGACTGGCCCTCAAGAAGAGTCAAGGAAGATGATGCTGAGCTTCAAGAAGAGACGAGACATAATCGTCAAGGGACTAAACGAGATAGAAGGAGTTAACTGTGTAATGCCGAGAGGAGCATTCTACGCGTGGCCTAACGTAACGGAAGCCTGCGACCTAGTACACGCAGAAGATTCAGAAGATTTCAGGAAACGTCTCCTCTACGATGCAGGCGTGGCCGTCCTATCGGACATCCACTTCGGACACAGAATAGAAGGAGAAGGAGAGCACATCAGATTCTCCTATGCGACATCTGAAGAGAATATCAATGAAGGACTGGGAAGGATCAGTGATTACATACACGAAAACACGAAGCATTAGAGGAATCGATATCATCAAATTCTATCGAACTTTGGGAATGAACTCCTCCTGCAGACGTACGACATGGCCGCTATCCGTCGCTTCTGAATAACTCTCCAGGAACTTTCGGTTCAGCTCAATAAAGTTTAGTCCCCACTTGAATATTGAGAGCAGCCCCTTAGCCTCTTCCCGGAAACCCATAATGTAAAGAGCAGCTGATAG
>CAZBDB010000011.1:3937-17938 GCA_964490655.1 uncultured Candidatus Bathyarchaeia archaeon
AGAGCAGCCCCTTAGCCTCTTCCCGGAAACCCATAATGTAAAGAGCAGCTGATAGCGCCTCGACGGTTGAGAGTTTCGTAGGAATCCCGTAATTAACGGGATTTGAGGCGATTAGATAGGGCAGGCACCGCGAGACTCCGCGCCTCAGTACCTCAAACATATCATCCGCGTGGACCCAGCTGCAGTCTATCGCCGCCAACCCTTTAGCCTCAGTACTTTCACGGTCAGCCGGCGAAAGGGCTACCTTCGAGAATGGGTTCAAAACCGTGGCCCCCCGTGGAAGATGCCTGATCCGGTGGACAACTCTAACGAGGTTGTGCCTCTTCATCTTGAGTGTTGTGCACTTCTTTGGGTCGCACTGTTTAGCTTGGTACACTACGATTCTAAGATTTCCATGAGGCACCTCTTGACACCTTCAGATGGCACATAGGATCATCCATAACCTTAGGAATCCACTCAAGCAGGTCAGTCGCAACCATGTGATAGCCCCTCTCTTCTCTGACGAAGTCGCCGGCTGCACCATTTATGAAGGCGCCTGCAACGGCAGCTTCAAAAGGATCGATTCCTTGGGCCATCAGACCGCCGACTACGCCGGAGAGGATATCTCCGGTTCCGCCTACTGTCATGCCAGGATTGCCAGTGAAGTTGAGCTTCACTCTCTCCCCATCCGAGATCAAGTCGACATTCGACTTCAGAAGGATGATGGCGTCCAAGTCCTGGGCTGCTTTACGTATCGATGTCACTCGTTTGTCGACGCTTTCTGAGAGTTCCTCTCCAGTCAGGATTCGGTATTCTCCCGCGTGAGGCGTAAGCACGAGGGGGTTCTTGACTCTTCGCTTGGACTTCGAGAATGCCTTGAGCCCATCGGCGTCGAGCAACAGCGGAATTCTCAGCTGCTCTGTGATCTTTATTATCTGTTCAACAGCCTCCTCAGTCTCTCTGTTTAAGCCGAGACCGGGTCCCATAACGACGGCTGTTACTCCCCTCATATGCCTCCTTATCGTCGCTACGTTCCTCGGGTTCAGGTAGTCACCCTCAAGTTTCAGTGTGATCAAGTTAGGAGACATAGCTGAGATTGTATGGGCTGTTCTTTGGGGAGCCGCCACATATACAATGTCAACCCCGGATCTGAGAGCTGCAAGGGCAGCAAGAGCTGGCGCGCCTGAGAAGATTTCGCTCCCCCCAATAACTAGTAGTCTACCGAAGTCGCCCTTATGGGACTCCGCCGGTCTGGGCCTCGCAATTGTGGAAACATCCCCGGGGCCGGCGAATCTCTCAATCTCTGATGGCAAACCTATGTGTCTGACAATCAGTTCCCCCACGTAATCTTTCGCCTTAAGTAGCCCGGGCTTCGCCTTGTGGAAAGAGACTGTCATGTCGGCTTTAACGGCCTCTCCCAAAGCCTCGCCTGAGTCTGAATGGATGCCGGTCGGCACGTCTACGGCCACCTTGAAGGCTTCCATCTTGTTGATATCTTGCACAATTTGCAGTAGTGGAGGCTTTAGCGCCCCTTTCAGCCCTATGCCAAGTAGCGCGTCCGCTACAACACTTGCCTTAGTCTTCTTTAGAAGCGATGAGTCATGGATCTCATAAAAGCTCACTGATTTTCCAAGCGATTTCAATGCCTGCAAGTTTTTCCGGGCTTCTCTATTCGTTACATCTGTCGATCTCCCAGCAAGTATAACCTCTACTTCATAGCCTAGGCAGGAGAGATGCCGGGCTGCCACAAATCCATCTCCCCCATTCCCTCCCAGACCACAGAAGACTACTATCTTCCCATCGCTGGGTTTGAAACGTGAGGCTATCTCGACGGCTACATTCCTTCCAGCATTCTCCATTAACTGGAGTCTGGATATCCCATAATATTCAGCGTTTAATTCGAGGGCGCGCATCTCGCTGGTGGTTAACACCGCTTCCTTTCCTGCCATAGTTCTCTACGACACCACATTCAGAAAAAGGACTTTAGGTACTAAGTGACTAAACATAGTAAGAGGGGATTGTATTTATGCCAATCGCTTTCATTCTTATCAATACGGAGATCGGTTCAGAAAGTGATGTCCTGAAATCTTTAGAGGACGTTGAAGGCATAGAAGAGGCTTACAGCGTCTACGGTGTCTATGACATAATCGTCAAGATCAAGGCAGAATCCATGGACAAACTCAAGGACATAGTCACTTGGCGTGTCCGGAGACTCAACAAAGTAAGATCAACTCTGACTATGATAGTCATCGAAAGGATGTAAGAGACTGCATCCAGCTCTTGCCCAACTGATTGAGAGGATCATCCAGCCCTACAGCAGTACTATCTTTTTAAAGATGATTTGGGTAGATATCGATCTGAGTCCAAGAATTGGTCAAGTTACATATCGGAATCGATGACACAGACTCTCCCCGGATGGGATGCACAACCTACCTAGCCGCCCTCATAGTCGAGAGACTCCGGGAACTGGGTGTTCCATTCATCGACTATCCCAACTTGATCAGACTCAACCCAAATGTACCTTGGAAGACAAGGGGAAACGGTGCAATCTGCCTACGAGTGAGATGCCCTGAAGATTTGCTGGAGCATATCAGGGAAATCACGATCGAAACGGTCGAAGATTACGCCGACCTCTCATTCAGAGGAACAGACCCGGGGGTCGTCTTCCTTCCGCAAGAAGTGCCCCCGGAGATCCAGATGTTTGCGAAGAATGCTATTCAAGGCCTGGTCACAATGGACAGGGCGTTAGGGTTAATCAGGCAATTCGGTGCAGAAGCTGTGGGCCTCAAGAAGGGACGTGGTATCGTCGGGGGGCTTGCGGCCATAGGTGGAAAACTAAATGCAGACTACACATATGAGATCATCGCCTACCGGAGACCGGAAAACATAGGAACTGTGAGGAGGATAGATGCGAATACCGTAGTCGAGATGGATGCCAAGACGAGGCCGCTAACCTTCAATAACGTGGACATGGGAACAGGTAGGATACTAATAACGCCGAGGGGTCCCGACCCAATTCTCTACGGAATAAGAGGAGAAACAGCTGAGATCTTGAAGAAAGCCTTCGAGATTGTCCGCTCAGAAGAACCAATCGAAAGATGCGTAATATTCAGGACGAATCATGGAACTGATGCGCATCTTAGAAGGGTCAACTCGATCAAGGAGGTGAACCCTCACAATCCCGTGATCGTGAAAGGTACAGTGACGAAAGAGCCGAGAACAATTCCGGGAGGACATGTAATATTTCCAATTCATGATAGAAGGGGGCAGCTAGACTGTGCAGCTTACGAGCCAACCGAAGAGCTTCGGAAGGTTGCGAGGCTGCTGAAGCCTGGAGACCTGATCGAGGCAATGGGCGGCGTTAGGGCACCATCTGCTAAGAATCCGGCAACTTTGAATTTGGAAAAGATCCACATCCTCAAGCTGGCTCCCGACCTCGTCTTCCAGAATCCTACGTGCCCGAAATGCGATAAGAGGATGGAATCGATGGGAAGGAACAAGGGCTTCAGGTGTAAGAAGTGCGGACTTCGCGACTCAAACCTCAAGAAGATCGTCCTTGAAATAGAGAGACCCATCAAACGAGGCCTATATATGGCCCCCCCTAGGTCACAGAGACACCTAACAAAACCTTTCTCGCGATACGGCCTAGAGAAGAAGGGCGAAAACAACTTCGGTCAATACGAGATACCGTACGGCCTATTCTCAAGCTAACGATCTCTGATTTGATCTCAGTCTTCTTCGGACTGCAGGATTGGTATCTGATAGCTTCTTCAAAACCATCTCGAACGTTTCCTCAGGTGAAAGCTCCTTCTCAATAAATACACCTGTCCTGCCGACCTGATCTCTGCGTGTCAGAGTTTTGACCCGATCGAAGACTATGTCTGGTAAAACATCTAGCAGACGCGCGACAGAATCCTCCCTCCCGACTATCGTGCTCTCGATGTGTCCTTCGGACGTCGGCTCTATCAGCATCAGACGTTTGTCAACCCCGTTCACCCGCACGTTCTCTCTGAGCGTTGACAGGTCGATCTCGCCGCCGAACGTGTAGAAGTCCCTCTCTATCGGACGGAGCTTCACGAGGGGAAAGGAAACAGAACTCCGCTCATCTATCTCGATATGTGCTTTGAGTGCGTAGATCGGCGTCGCTTGGACCAGAAGGCGACGGTTCATAGATATGCCCGAATTCTCGAGTGCCATCTCCACTGTGAAGGAAGGAAGGACATGGGGTATGAAGATATCTATGTCACTCTTCTCTGATATGTCGCCTCTGGCTATGCTTCCATGCGTGATACTGTGAATGTTCGAGCGGTCTAGCGCTTCCATCATCCTCATAGTCTCAGCTCTTAAGTCTCGTAATAGCTGCCAGTGCTTTTCGTCGTAGGCGACTTTCCTATATTCGAATCTGGTTACCGGTTTCTTCGCCATCGCCGTTCAACTTTCACTTTTCAACCCGGATCCTTGTCTATTAGATTGCTGGAGCGCACTTATATCATAGAAGTTCATGGTAGCTAAGATATCTGAAAAGCATTGCTGGTCTAAGTAGAGGTGTTGCTTCAAAGTGGAGTTTGACCTACTGCTACCAACTGCAATCTTCATTGTTGTTGCAGCGGCAGTTTTCCTACATCAAAAGCTAGAGAGAAAGATCAAACCCCTCTTTGAAGAGAAGAAACTCGGCACACGCGAAGCTACATTGATGGCTCTTGCGATGGGTTTCATGGTAACGGTTATAGCCTTTCTGCCAAGTCAGGCTGTCCAGATATTGTACATCTCAGTCTATTCCTTTGCCATGTTCTCTTTTACCTTCGTAGCCTTGAAGAAATGGTACATAGCCGTCGTCCTGCCTTTACTATTCATACTGGCCTATTTCCTTTACTGGACACTCTATATGCTCAACCTTTTTGCAGTGATCTTTGCCATTATAATAACGGTCTATCTAGGTACTCTCTTTTCTTGGAGGACAACATGGATCTTCGCTATACTGCTAACCATAATAGATGTTATCCAAGTTCTTGTGACCGGGTTCATGGGCGAACTCGCACGCAAAACACTTGCACTCAGCTTGCCTGTTCTCGTTGTGCTGCCTACTTTTCCAGCAAAGGGGATGATGGTATTAGGATTAGGAGACATCTTCTTATCTGGGCTCCTGTCACTGCAAACGGTGTTGAAACGAGGTCGTAAGATAGGAATCTTGACTGCTGCGACAATCAGCATCGCAATGTTTGTGTTTGAGATTCTGTTGTTCAATGGTGTATACACGGGATATTTCCCAGCGACTGTTGTCGTGATGTCGGGATGGTTTGCAGGCATGGGGATGGCCCGGCTTATCTATCCGGGGAATGCAGTTCATTAGGACGCCGTGAGATCTAGTACCGGGGAATAGCGCGCTCTCTCGGTTATCATTAATGCTTTATTAGACAAAGTCCCTCCTTTTCTAGCGGGACCCGCATGACTGCGTGCACACTTTGTAGACGAAGGGAAGCCTTCTTCTTTAGACCTTACTCTGGCGAGCGGCTTTGTAGAAGATGCTTCTGCCTGTCCATCGAAAGAAAGGTCAAGACAACAATCTCAAAGTATGGAATGTTCGAGCCTGATGACAGAATAGCTGTCGCCGTCTCTGGTGGAAAGGACAGCTCAAGCCTACTGCACATCCTTTCAAAGATAGAGAAAATCTTTCCGAAGGCAACTTTGACCGCGGTCATAGTCGACGAGGGGATAAGTGGCTACCGGGATGAGGCTATGAGGATAGCGAAGAGGAACTGTGAAGTCTTAAATGTGGGCCACTTAGCTGTCTCGTTCAAGGAGCTTTATGACTATGATCTAGACGAAATCGTAAAGATGACAGAAGACACTAAGTTGACACCTTGCTCCTACTGCGGAATCCTCAGAAGGAGGGCGATCAATAGGGGAGCGAAGTTGGCTGGAGCGGATAAGGTTGCCACGGCGCATAACCTTGACGACGAGACCCAAACAGCCCTCTTGAACATAATCCACGGTGATCCACTACGAGTCATCCGTGTGAAACCTGTGCTTAAGCCGATCCACTCGGGGCTGATACAACGCGTGAAGCCTATGTGTGAGATTCCGGAGAGAGAGATCGCGCTATACGCGTATGTCAAGAAGATCGAGTTCCAAAGCGTGCCCTGCCCATATGCAGGGTCCGCATTAAGGAATGATGTGCGAAACATGCTGAACAGACTAGAGGAGAAGCATTCTGGCATGAAATATACAATCTACAGATCGATAGAGAAAATCAGGACGCTTTTAGAAGAGAAAGAGCTGAAGATTGCTCTGAGCGACTGCGAAGAATGCGGCGAACCCACTGTTGGGAAGATCTGCCAAACATGCAAGATACTTAGAACGCTAAAGCTTGAACAAACCTGATTTCTGGAAGTGGACGGCAGGTCCCGAGGATCGACGCACAGTTTCCACCAAACCAGCCAGCCCCTTCACTCATACCCGCACCCCCCTGAGCGCTGAACGTCCAAACTTAGGTTGCTCCCTCCCGGGCCTGGCCAGGTTCGCCTGGTAAACGCGGTCACAGCCCCCCTACGGAGGCCGCTCCACGACCGCCAGCCCCAAGGGACGGATACTCACAGTTATAAGGCTGGTGGACTTGGTGTTCTTTTACGCCTCACCTCAGCTTTCAGCCCGTCGTATAGAGGGTTTACGGTCGAGGCCGTGAGGCCCTTCAGGAGACCCCTAGCCCCCCGCCTAGACCCGCCATCCGAGACACAATAAGAATGTTCGATGTATAAAAACTTCCGGATCAAGCTTAAATAATGATTCACGTGGATTAACTTATACTCGGCTTAGTCTGGCCGATACCGGTCTCAGGAAAGGTCTACCTTGAGGGGCAACGATCGTCTCGTCGTCTTCGACGTTGAAGGTGTGCTTTTGCCTAAAAGGCGGCTCCTACTCTTCGAGATTGCTGCGAGGCTGGGATTGTCGACTTTTCTAAAGTTCCTAACGATCGGGATTCTCTACGAGATAGGATTGCTCCCTATAAGGTCAGCCTTGAAGAGGCTGTATCGGCTCATGAAGGGCATGACCGTTGATGAACTCTTCTGCAGATACGGGAGGCTCCCAATCGCGCCGGATGTCGCAGAATTGTTCAGTAAGCTGAAGAAACTAGGATTCAAGATAGCGTTGATAAGTTCAGGGCTGCCAAGATTGTTAGTCGAGGACTTGGCTGGGAAGATTGGTGCTGACTACGCCGCAGGATTGGAGATAGGCTTAGAGGATGGAATTCTGACTGGCGAGATCTGGGGAGAAGTGATCAAAAGTGAAGGGAAGACCGCTGCATTAAGAGATATACTTGGCAAGACAGAGATCTCGCCCCGTGATTGCATTGCCGTTGCAGATGATAGAAACAATCTCTCGATGCTTCAACTCTGTGGAATAGCCATCGGATTCAATCCAGACTTCATCTTAGGCTTCAAGTCAGACTTTGTCGTTACCGGGAGCCTATTAGGAATCCTGCCGGTCCTCGATGGAGAACACCTAGCCAAGGGTCATTCCCTACCTAGTAGTATGGTTATACGTGAATTGATCCATGTGAGCGGGATACTGGTTCCCTTCGTCTGCATGTACCTCCTCAACGTCCACATCGTTGCCGCTTCCATATTGATGGTGACCTCCCTTTACACGATATCTGAGTTTCTGAGGTTGACTGGGATCAACTTCCCCATAGTTTCAACAATAACAACGAAATCGGCCGATCAATATGAACGTCAGGAGTTCGCGACCTCTCCGATCTTCTATGCTCTTGGCATATTGCTCTCACTATTGCTCTTCCGCCAACCTGTGAGCTACGCATCGATAGCCATACTTACGTTCGGCGACGGCTTCGCTGCGATCTTCGGGAGGAAACTCGGGAGGACAGTGTTCCCGCTGAATAAGGGGAAAAGGGTCGAGGGCTCGCTCTTCGGTTGGTTCTTCGCCTTCCTGAGCTCTTTGATATTTATTGACCCTCTCAGGGCCTTTATTGGTGCCACCGTGGGCACTCTAGCGGAGTGTTTGCCCTCACCAGTCAATGACAATCTTGTTGTACCTTTGGCTTCAGGGTTAGTGCTGACGCTGACCTTGTGATTCGTGGCAAAACAGATTGACGGCTGATTCTCAGCCCTTCAGAAATCCAATAAGGATAGGCATGAGAAGTGTACCATGCGATAGTGTACCTATACTTCCTCCTCTGCAGTCCTTCTCCGAGAACCTGTCAACATCGTCGCCAAGAATCTTGTCGCCTGAGATAAGCAATGGGGCAGGGTCGTCACTGTGGGCCTTCAACTTGCAGGGAGTTGAGTGGTCGGCTGTCACACATACTATGCACTCGTTTAAGTCTATATTCGGCAATAGATTTCCGAAGAAATGCTTGTCAACCACCTCGATAATACTCGTTTTGAGGCGGAAGTCACCGTCATGCCCCGGCTCATCCGGCCCCTTAATATGTATATAGAAGCCGTCATAAGAGGGGAGAGATCCTAATAACTTGTCAGCTCTCAACAAGTAGTCGGATTCAAGATTTCCAGAGGATGGAGGAAGCTCAACCACATGCATTCCCGCGAGACTCGCTATTCCCCTCTCAACAGGCATGTCGACAAAGCATGCGAACCTTACACCATACTTGTCATTTATGTTGGGGAAGTCTGGAAGCTTGCTCCCAGCATCCCTCGTGAGTAGGAGATTCCCCCTTAGCTCGCCTTCAGCTACGCGTCTCGTGTTTATCTCGTGTCTCTCAAGAACGATGTGGCTCTTCTGAACGAACTCGTTAACCAGCTCGGCCGATATCTTAGCTTCTTCTGTATCCTCCATCGGCCTAGCCTTTTGAAGAACCATTTCGACCTCTTTCTTCACTACGCCGAGTCCTCTTACCCGCTCGTATGCCGGGTCGGTATTTGTGATCTCCCCTGAAAGGGGATTGTTCTTGCTTTTGATAACCAGGGCTCCTCGATGTCCGAAGGTGCTTCTGAACTCAAAGTCCGCTGGATACGAGTCTAGCTCTACCTCTCTGTTTACGGCCTCAGCTAGAACCCTTGCCTCTTCAGTTGTTAAACTTCGTCCGACCCTCCGATCAACTATCCTCCCGTCTTGGTCAATCGTGGCAAAGTTACATCTCAACGCGAGGTCACCGTCCCTCACCTCTAAGCCCGCGCCAATCGCTTCTATCGGTCCCCTTGCAGCGTGATGTTTGAAGGGATCATATCCCAATATCGAGATGACGGCAACGTCACTTTCCGGCGCGATGCCCTTGCCAACCGTGTACATCATGCCGGTTCTACCTCTCTTGGCAAGCATATCCATGTTTGGAGTTTCAGCCGCCTCTAGGGTTGTCCGATCGCCCAGTTCCTCTATGGGAAGGTCTCCCACTCCGTCTATGACTGTGTAAATCAGCTTCAAATGAGGTCTTCTCTCCTTTCAAGACTCAATCCGCGATGATCCTTAAATGATTTTCACAAGACGATCGGAAGGACTTATAGCATGACGCGCGCTGTTCAAGTAAATGCAGGATTTTCAGCTCGTGATTGTAATGTTCAACGCTATATTCAGAGCTGAAGATCGCTCGTTTTTAAACCTCCTTTTCCCCATTCCGCAACACCTAGACTAGGACGATACTGTTCAATACATATCTGCATGTTAAAAAGGTTAATTTCCACTGCACGCAACGTCTCTATCGGTGGGCGGGTCTGAATTTCTCCAGGCTGCTCAAGGGCGTCAATTCGGAGCTGGAGTCGGTTGAGAGTGAGCAGAAGATACTGAATTCTTTGCTTGATTCTGGGAAGATCTCGTCCATAACATACGAGAGAATAAACGGGAGCCTGGTCAAGATAACCGAAAATATGAGGGGCTTGAAGGAATCCCTTGAGCAGGAAGAAGACCTCTTGAGATCTCAACTCGACGAGCAGATCAAAATCCTAGAGCATGTATTCGCAGATCTGAAGTTCCGTTACTTGAGCGGCGGATGTAATGCGGAAGAATGGGAACGTATACAAGCGATTCTCACTTCTGGAATCGACTCCATAAAAGATGTTGAAGGCCCTAGCATCGATCCTGCCTCCAGACCTAGCCCACCGAAATTGCTGGAGTCCACCCTATTGAAGGAGGCAGGTCATGTCGAAGGCTCGTTTGAATCCAATCTTGTAGAGAAAAGTGCTGTGAAAAACGGGAGTGCTGGTAATTTGAGGGAAATGTCAAGTATGGTAAAGAGAAAGAGCAATTCAGGATCAAAGTCCGGGCGAACGAAAAGGAGAAGACCTGTCAAATCTCGAAAGAAGGCTAAGCGGGAGTCAATGTTAGATGCGCGCTGTAGGAACCCGTGGAACGGTGATTGCAGAAATACGGATATAGAACTCAGCATATACTACGACGGAGAGTTCCTACCCATCTGTCGCAACTGTTGGCAGGAGATCTCGAACAGAAACCTTGAGTGGTCCGGCTTCTGATTTTCGACGTTAACAGATCGTACTGAAGGCAGAAAAGCAGTCAGTATGAATACTTAATGGGGGATAGATGTTTCTCTACGACGCCCCAGTGACTGTCTCGTGACATGCGTGCAGCGGACATATCAGATAGACACAAAGTTCTCATTCTTAGGCGGTTAGATTGCAGGATGACAAGGTTTAAATCTGCAGCAGCAATAATGGACAATTTATGAGACTGATCAGATATAGAAGCCCAATCGATGGAATACCAAGAATGGGGTTGATTGAAGACGCCATTGTGCATGAACTAGAAAACCCCGACTTCTTGGACATAGTCGATCCCTCAACTGATGAGCCGACTAATATAACGAGAACTAAGAGGCGTCATCGGCTCGGAGTGATTGAACCTCTTCTTCTAAGGCCAATTCGTCCATCGAAACTAGTGGGCTTCGGCGTAACATTTGAGAAGGGTAAGGAAAGAGGCGGCGAGGAGGGAAATCCCAATAATGATTCATATGCAAGAGTCTACGACGCTGAGCGTCCAGAGATATTCAAGAAAGGTGACGCAAAGGACTGCGCCGGTCCAGGCGAGCCGCTTTACCTGAGGGAAGACGCGATATACCCAACACCCGAAGCCGAACTGGTATTTGTCGTTGGGTACGGCCGAGAACCTGTTGCATATACTCTTGGGAATGACTTCACTGATAGGGGGATTGAATTGAAGAACCCCCTTTACTTGCCTCAAGCCAAGACCTCTGTTAAATGTGCATCCATTGGTCCGAGCTTGGTGATTCCAGACAAAATCGATCAGTTTGACCCATTCAATCTGGAGATGAAGCTTCAAGTCATAAGGGGCAAAGAAGTGGTCTACGAAGGAAGACAGAACACATCTCAGATGAGGAGAAGAATGGAGATAATGGAGTATCTATTCAGAGGAAGCACCATCCCTGAAGGTACTGTTGTCTTCACCGGCACAGGAATCCCCCCGATGCCGGAGCCGGGTCTTCAGCATGGCGATGTGGTTGAAATATATGCCGACCCAATAGGTTTACTGAGAAACCCAGTCTTAGAGTACAAACACCCCATACCATCCAGCCGCGCCTGATTCCTTGATGCTTCAAGCGGCTTTACAAGCGCCAGAAATCTGATTTTGAAGCAATCGCTACTCCGCGACTTCTAGATGTCCAATCAACTTTCGCTTGTTGAATTCCAAGCTGCTTGCCTACTCACTCGCGACTGATGGAGAACTTCAGGCAAAAACGACTACACGTTATATATGACCCCGCCCGGTCCTTCTCTTCTTCTGCGCGAAACTAAAACCCTCTCCTTCTTTTTCGGCCCTATCTTCACCCCCAGATATGCGGCCATGATCGCTGAGATTGGCGCGAACGAGTATAGTGCGACCTCCCAGATCTCGGGTTCCCAGAAAACCTCGTATGGTGTCTGCAAGATGTAATACTGTCCCAGCACAAGGGCTCCTATAATTCCCTCGGCAAAAAGGTAGATCGTAAGGCTAGCGATCAAGGAATCTTTGACGTCATTGATCCTGTATACGAAGATCACTACTACCGACGCCACAAAGGATGGTATAAAGTAGAAAGAGTTGCTAATCGTGGCCAAAACGTCACCAAAGAAGAAGCTTATCGTCACCGATAAGAATGCCCCGAGCAGTCCGACCACAATGTACCTGAACATCGTTTCCGCTACTTGAGGCGTAGCCGGCGTTTTCGCCTCAATCGTTGCTCCACAACTAGGACAGAATCTTGCGTCCTCAGGCATCTCAGAACCGCAATTACGGCAATAGGGCATGAAACCACCATCTTACCTGAATGTTACGCTATCATAAATAGGTTAAGCCATTTAAAGGTTCTTTGCAGCAAATCCGAAGACCACATGATAATAAAGCGGAGGTTGAGAGTTCCCACTTAAGTCAATGATAATCCGGGCACAATCTTCTTGGCAGGTTTATACGCTACCTTGATACCTTTTTCGCCTTCTGCTCCTCCTTCCTTCTGACTCCACATTGATCAGGCACCTCTTGAGGTTTGCGAATGTTGTCGACCCATTTACAGCCTCTTAACCAGAAGTTCTTCTGGGTCGATTCTAGGCCTCAGATAGCTTTTTCTCTGCCATAATGGCCGCGAGTTTTATGCCTTCTGTCATGCTTTGGGGGTTTGCTGTCCCCTTGCCAGCCTTCCCGAAGGCTGTGCCGTGATCTACTGAGGTCCGTATTATAGGTAAGCCGATTGTTACGTTGACGCCGCTCACCAAAGTCCATGCCTTTTCCTCCTCATCCCATTCTAGGCCCAATAGCTTTATTGGTATGTGTCCCTGGTCGTGGTACATGGCAACAACTGCATCGTAAGCCCCACCTCGAGCCTTGACAAACACGGTATCTGCAGGTAATGGGCCCTCAATGTCAACTCCATCTCCCTTTGCTGCCTCAACTGCGGGCGTGATCTCCTCGATCTCCTCGGTTCCGAAGAGCCCTCCTTCACCGCGGTGCGGGTTCAGGCTGGCCACAGCTATCCTAGGTTTCCTTATTCCGACAGCTTGAAGAGCCGAATGTGTGAGTTTTATAACCTTGCCTATCCGTTCCTTCTTTATCATCAGGCATGCTTGCTTCAGAGAACTATGTGTGGTCACATGGGTTATTCTAAGGGGCTCCTTGACAAGCATCATAGCGTAGTCCTTCGTGTTTGTTAGATGTGCCAAAAGCTCTGTATGCCCTGCGTAGTCGTATCCAGCTTTATTAATGGCTTCTTTGTTGATCGGCGCCGTTGCAATTGCATGTATCTCGTTGTTTAACGCAAGTTGGACTGCCCTCTTTACGTATTCGACGGCGGCTCTACCTGTCATGGCGCTGACTCTTCCCATCTTGAGCGTTCCCAAGTCTATGTTCTTCAAATCTAGCACATCGATCATACCGAACTCAAACTTCGCGTCCTTCACGCATGATACGGAGTTAACCCCTACATTGACCTGGGCAATCTTCTCCGCCTGTTGCATCGCTCCAGCATCGCCTATCACGACTGGCCGGCAGATCCTGTAAATATCCTCAAAAGAAAGAGACTTGGCTATGATCTCAGGCCCAACTCCCGCAGCATCACCCATCGTTACACCAATAATCGGCCTCATCTGTCAACCATTCAGCAACTTAGCACACCGACAAATAAAAGATTATGCGGGTCCTTTATGCTAGTCCAGCAAGCCCGAAGCATTAGCAGTTGAAGACCACTCCTTCATCGCATGGACACGTTCCCATGCGTTGTTCCCAGTTGATGGTGGGCAGATCTTGCTGTTTATGCTGTGAAGACTCAGGCTTACGCATGAGCCATATATCTGCGCTTCCTGGTGATATTCGCGGCTGAGATTCTACTAGTCTCTCCTTGGATGAGAATCCTACGTGGGGCTTTCACCCATGCCGACGCTGCCATTGCGCGCGGCAAAGTAGAAGTTGCTCCGGAGGCAGATGAGGAGGAAGTTGGCTCCAGAGCACTTCCGTGATGTCGGGTCTAATCTTGCTAACCTTTTACGACCGCTAGTGGTGTCAACCTTGCTACGTATGTGGCTATTCCCAAGTTGTGGCTGACCTCAGCGACCT
>CAZBDB010000012.1:0-9900 GCA_964490655.1 uncultured Candidatus Bathyarchaeia archaeon
CCGTACCGGTTATAGGCTTGGTGAGCCGTTACCTCACCAACAACCTGATCGGCCGTAGTCTCATCCTCAGGCGACGCTAGAAGCACGGTTCCAGCGTCCTTTGGAAGAGGAACCATTCCAGGCTTCCTCATCTATCAGGCATTAACCCCAGTTTCCCGGGGTTATCTCTGTCCTGAGGGCAGGTTAACTACGTGTTACTGAGCCGTCCGCCACTCCTCCCCCGGCGGCTGGGAGGCGTACGACTAACATGCCTAAGTCTCACCCCGATAGCAGTGGGGTCCGGCAGGATCAACCGGAGTTGTGAAATGGTCGCAGTTAACGTTTGGAACTGCGGGGAAAGATGAGCCCATCTTAGACCTGAATCTCTTGGTTCAGGTCCGCATATTCTGTTACCGCAACTGGAGGTCAACTCGTTCATTCGGAGGCTAAACGCCGCATTCGTCAGAGTTGACGCCGCCACCTATGCTGCGGTATCCATCAAGCTATATCTACTACGCACTAATAAGCATTTCTCGGACAGCTAATGAGCTCAATTTCGGCGCATCTCTTGAATTCTGGATGATTCTTCGAAATAGTTGACACTTTTCAAGCAATCTCTACTCGGAACTAAGCTACAAAAGAAGTGTGATTCGTTGATGATTGCGCAAACTATGCAAGCTACTCCGTTGTTGGTGGAAACTACCGCATCTATCACGTTCAAGTCAACGACGAAAGCAAAAGATTCCTATTGGAGCGCAGGCTGCCCTTGACGTTTCCCGTGTATACAGAAAAGCAGGAAAGGCAGATCCAGAGAATATCTCATTCATCTGTGTGCATAGTATGCCAGTATTCTTCCATTTATCTCGTCAACTCTTACGAACCCGAAGCGTTCGAACTGGACGGCTTCGCCGCGTCGAACTCCTCTGAGATTGTCCTCCACCAGACCTGTGAGTGATGAACCATCGGGCATTGCAACACTGCACTGCAGCCCTGTCCCTTCGGGTATCCAATGGATTAGCGGGGCGCTCAAGTTTCTCGCCTCCTCGTAGGATCGACTGTGAAAGGTAGCTAGGACGGCGTCTTTGTCGATGATCTCCGCCTTGAAGTTGAAGAGCTCCATAAGCCTAACTACCGCCTCTTCCTTGAGTATGGGCAGATCCTTCTTCGAGATCACCAATGAGGCCTCATCATCCTTCAAGTTCACCTCGAAACGGCGAGAACCAAGCTCAGGATGATCCGGATGGAGGGGAACATCCACCGCGAATTCGTCGGGAACTCCTGTCACGATAAGTCTTATGGGGTCCTGAACGAAGAAGAAGCGTTTTGCTATAGGATCTATCAGTTTTCGATTGTGAGCGTAGAGGTTCTTCCAGCTTAGCACGATGTCGGCCGGCCTCGGTCCTATGTTGATCATCATCTGCCTTACTGCTTCGGGCATTATGCCGCGTCTTCTCAGAGCGGCGAACGTTGCGAGCCTCGGGTCGTCCCAACTCTTGTATCTTCCGTTCTTGACTCCTCGAAGGATTTCAGATTTGCTGAGTGAGGCGCCAGCTATCTTAAGTCTGCCATAGTGGATTGCCTCCGGATATTCCCAGCCTAGATGCTGGTACAGATACTTCTGTCTTTCCTGGTTGGTAAGGTGCTCCTTTCCCCTGATGATGTGAGTAACTCCTAACAAGTGGTCGTCTACGCCGCAAGCGAAGTTGTAAAGAGGCCAGACTCTGTACTTGTCGCCAACCCTTGGGTGTGGATAGCGCTTCGGGTCGATGATCCTAAGAGCGGGCCAATCTCGGACAGCTGGGTTGGGGTGATCCAAGTCCGTTTTGACCCTGACGACGGCCTGTCCCTCTTCATATGTTCCATCAAGCATGTGGTTCCATCGTTGCAGGCTCGCTCTTGGTGTTAGATCCCTACAGGGACACGGCCTTTTCTTCGATACGAGGTCTCTGAACTTCTTTGGAGGGCATGTGCAAACGTATGCGTGGCCATCTCTGATGATCCTATCTGCGTATTCGTAATATATTGGGAGTCTGTCACTCTGGATGTATTCCGCATCCCACTTGCAGCCGAGCCAGAGCAGATCCTTCCTTATCAGATCAATGAATTCCAAGGTTGACCTTTTCAGTCGTGGATCTGTATCTTCAAACCTCAGTATGAAGCGGCCATTATACATCTGCGCGTACTCATAACAGAGAACTATGGCTCTGGCCGACCCCATGTGCAGTACGCAGTCCGGGTTGGGAGCAAAGCGCGTCACGACTTGTTCGTATTCTTCAACATTAGGAAGTGGAGGAAGAACCCTCTCCTCCTCGTGTCTTTCCTTACGCAACTCTTCAGGCCACTTTTCTTGGACGATTAACCTCTGCTTTTCCAACGGTAACTCGTTGACCTCTAGCACGACCTTGGAGACCATTGGCAAGATCTCCTTTACTCTCGACCTGAGGTCAGGTTTCTCTGCCAGCAGCCTTCCCAGAACGGAGTCTTTCCTAGCCTTTCCTTCGTAACTCACCGCGTTTATGAGAGCCAGTCTTCTGATCGTTTCTTCAATACTCTGATCCTCTGGTCGAAGACTCAAAGATCCTTCGCTTCCTCACAAATTGAGTTCTCACATCACAGATAAAGGTAAACAAGGGTTACATCTTTCTTTCAATCAGATAGTTTGCAAGGGCCATCAGCATCGCCTTAGCCTTCGATGGGTGGAGTATCTTGTCTACCTCGTTTAGGCTTTCACGCATCAACCTCTCTGCAACGCTCTTCGCGTACTCTACTGAGTTGCATTTCTCGATTATGTCGATCGCTTCTCTTCTTAATCTCTCGTCTCGTGTGTGCATACTCAAAATCGTTAGGAGACGGCTCTTATCCTTCGGGCCAGCGTTTCTAAGGGCATGTATCACCATAAGGCTTCTCTTTCCTTCCGATATATCCATTCCTTGACCGCCCTTACCCTTAGCGAAATCCACGCCGACGATATCAAGGACATCATCTTGAATCTGGAAGGAGACGCCGATCGACTCGGCGAACTTGCCCATCATCTGAACAACATTCTCATTGGCGCCCGCCAACACCGCCGCCATCTTCGCCGCCATCCTCGCAAGGGTGCCAGTTTTGTACATGCACATCTGAAGATACTGTTCCTCCGTGATCTCGTGGGATACCAGACCCCTATGCCAAGCTATATCCATAGCCTGACCGAAGCTTAAGCTTATCATCTCTTGGACAAAGATTTCGTAAAGTTTGTTCAATTGCTCTTGCGGGATCTTCTTTCTGTTCTTTTCTAAGGCAAGCATGGGAAGGAAAAAAAGAGCGTTGGAGACATTGACAGCTATATCGAGGCCGAACATCTTGTATGTGCAGGGCTTCCCTCTTCTGAGCTCCGATGAGTCCTCGACATCGTCCGCCATCAGCGTCCCATTATGGATCACTTCGGGTATGATGGCGAAGTCGAGGTAGTTCCCTGAATCGCCTCCTAGGGCTTCGAGGACTAGAAGAAAGAGTGCTGGCCTCCACCTTTTACCCCCACGGTCCAGAAACTCCCACATTGGCTCAGAGATCGCCTTGTCTAAGGCTTCTGGATCCGGGTTATATCTCGGCGGATTAAGCTCGAAGACGACAGCGTCATCTTCATATTTTCTCGGTATGTACTCCTCTATCTTCTGATCTATTAGTCCAGACGTCTTCTCAAGGAACTCCTCAATATCCGCTGCATCTTCCAAAACTGATCGGAGCAATCTCACATCCCTCTTCTCGCATAGATCTCAGGCTCGAAGCCGCGAAGCCTCAACCATTCAGCCGTCTTCCCAGTCACGACGAGAGGCGATGACTTCAACGTTTCAACCGAATCCGCTCCTACAAGAAACATGATATTCCTTAACTGGGTGACCATGATGTTCAGTACCTTCTTGACCTCCGCCGGCCCCTTCAACGCTGGCGCAAGGATCGGTGAAGCAATCCCTGCTAGACTAGCCCCCAAAGCAATCGCGTTGGCTACATCCTTCCCGGATCTTATTCCGCCCGATGCGATGACCGGCAAGTTAACAGACTGAGCAACCTCAACCAAGCTAACCGCAGTTGTTATGCCCCAGTCCCAGAGCATCTCGCCCAAGATCTGGGCTAATCTATCCCGGCGTTTCTTAGCTCTATAGTATTCGACAGCGGCCCAGCTCGTCCCGCCTGTACCAGCCACGTTGATTCCCGCAACGCCAGCAGCCTGTAATCTTTTGGCTTCCTCGGACGATATGCCTGAACCGGTCTCCTTTACGATGACTGGGACATCAAGCTTACTCGCCACTTCACTTATCTTGGCCAGAATTCCCTCATAATCAGTTTCACCCTCCGGCTGGACAGCCTCTTGGAGCGGATTCAGATGTATAGCCAGCGCATCAGCCTCGATCATCTCCACAGCTCTCATTGCTTCTTCCAACCCATAGCCTCGGATAAGCTGTGGACCTCCTAAGTTCGCTATTAGGAAAGCGTTCGGCGCCTTCTGCCTCGCAACTGCAAAAGTCTTCCCCAGAGCTGGGTTCTCGAGGGCTACTCTCTGGCTTCCAACACCCATTCCTAGGCCTAGCTCATCGACAGCCTGGGCTATCGCAGCGTTTATGCTTAGGGCTTTCTCTGTTCCTCCGGTCATACCTTCCACAATTACTGGGGCTGAGAACATGTGGTTGAAAACAGTTGTGGACAGGTCGATCTCGTCTCGGTTGACCTCTGGCAGGGCACGATGTACCAGGTGTACATCCTCAAACCCTGTGGTAACCTGTCTGGCGCTAACCTTCTCTTCCAAGCATATCTCCAGATGCTCGACTTTCCTCTCTCTAGTTTGGTCCATCATCTTCACTTTACTTGTTCGTGACTTTCGTTCCAATTACTTCTCCACCTCTCAAAGCCTCATAGATATTATCCGGCTTCAAGGCGTTCACTATCAAAGCTTCGATGCCACGTTCAACCGGATCCGCCAGCTCAGATATCTTGCCAAACATTCCACCAGTAACATCGGGGCTCCTTGACCCACCTATCTTGGCCCGCAGTCTTTCAATTTCGTCTAGTGTAAGTCGGGGAATCAGCTCGGCAGCTGGTTCGATCTTAGGGTCATCCGTGAAAACGCCATCTACGTCCACAGCCATTACTATCCTCCTCGCATCCAATTTTGTCGCAAGGAAGCTCGCAATCTTATCTCCTGAGAGAATGTTGAAACCCTTTTCGAGGTCGAACGCGACATCGCCATACAGAACCGGGACCAAGCCCTTGTTGATAGCCTCCTTTAAAGTTCTCATTCCTAAGATCTGAATCTTTCCTTGCTTCATCAACATAAAGGATGATGGAGGCATCCCGAGGGCTGGAACACCGTTCTCAATCAGTGCATTGACGACCAACCTATTCAAGGAGACCATTGCCTCATGAGTCTCCACAAATCCTATCAGTTGCGAAGGATCATCTAGCCCGCTCGTAAGTCTGTACTTCTCCGCAGCCGGGTGACCAAAGCTTCCTCCACCGTGGAGCACAATCAAAGGCGCAACCTTCGCCCTAGCGATCTCTTTGGCCAACCTCTTGATCACTCCGATCCTAGGGGTCAGAGCCTTTTCCTTCCTCGTTATGGCAGATCCGCCCAGCTTCAAGATGATGGGTCTATCCTTCAAATTTCACGCCTTCTTCTGTCTTCCTTGCTGCAAAAGCCTCACCACCAGCCTCCGCGATGGCTCCCAAAGTAACGCCAGCTCTCGATCCAGCAGAGTCCATAAGCCTCTGAACAAGTGTCCCAACCGGCTCAAGCTTTGCTTGCGCTTCTGGGCCACCTCTTTCAGCCTCAAATGCTTCGCCACGAAAATAGTGTGAAACCCCTAAGTCGTTCGCTTTGATGTATATTGCTTTATCACTTCTAAGCTCGGCTGTGGCATGGGCACGTCTGTCAATCGCGATAACTATAGCCGGTCTATCATAGACGACAAAATGCTCTCCGAGTAGGATTACCTTCGCTGGCGCTGACGTTCTGGTCTTCACTTATGGGTTCTCCGTCATCTGCTGAAGGAAATTGAGGAATATCCCACAACTGAGGACTTGTCACCCGTTATGTCTCCACTGGTCTTATATGATAGGAGTTCGACGTTTCTTGCGTCTAACTTCTTCGCTGCCACAACCAATGCTATGACTGGACCATAGCCACAGGCTGATATGTTGTAGGACTGAAGATTCTCGTAGAGTAGGCGCTCATCCATCTTCAGTACGGCGTCTATGGCCTTCTTATCCTTCTCTTCAGCTCTCCTTTGAGGCTCATAGTGCGTCATATCGGTCGAGGCGACGACGACCGCATTCCTTCCCCTCAAAACCTCAGCGAGTGTGTTCCCTACATCCCTGCTTGACTCAAGATCCTGCATGCGGAAACAGATTGGAACGATCCTAAAGGATGATCCGTACAGATACTGGAGAAATGGGATCTGAACTTCGATTGAGTGTTCGTATTGATGGGCTGACTCGTCAGGATCGATCAATCCAGATACACGCACAATCTCCTTGGCTAGGTCCGCGTCAACCTCCACATCGCCAAATGGTGTTCGCCATACACCACCGTCCATAGTCGCCAAACCGCTTCCAACACCGTAATGATTGGGCCCTAGAATGACGAATACATCTGCCCTACCATCCGAGGCAAGGCGATGATAGGAATGGGCAGCAACAGGCCCAGAGTACACGTAACCGGCATGTGGGCATACAAGTCCTAAGATCCTCCTAGGCCCTTCCTCAGCAACCTTAGGGATAGTCCCGGGCCCGAACCTATGCGTGAAGCAGCTCTCAACTTGTCTCTTCAGAGCCTCAGTTGAGCCGGCATAAAATGAGCCAGCCTGACTTGGATATCTAATCTTTCTGTACAATCACCTTTCCTCTCGAATAAGCATGCGCAAGATACTATTTGATTGCCAATGCGTAATAAGAATACCGATGGTAAGGTTTTCTTTTCTTTCCCTACTCCTCAAGAACCCTTTCGACCAGCTTAACCTCAAACTCTTCGGTCGGTATCTGGAGATCACCGTCTGAAGGTATTTCCCCTCTTTCCCGCAGGGTCTGCCTTGCTAAGAGCCAATAGATGGTGGCCAGAGCTCTCCTGCCTTTGTTATTTGTCGGTATGACAAGATCCACATCAGAGAAGCTATTGTCTGTACTACATAAGGCAACAACAGGGATTCCTGTGCTCGAGGCTTCTCTAACAGCTTGAGAATCAGCTCTGGGGTCGGAGACCATTACTACATCCGGCTCAATCCTGCCTGGATAGATCGGGTTAGAGATCATACCAGGGATGAAGCGTTCGATTATTGGCGTTGCCCCAGTCACCTCACAGAACTTAGCGACAGGATCACGTGCATATAATCTGGCAGCTACAACCGCGATTCTAGGTGGGTCAAATCGAGCCAGAAACTTCGCCGCTACGCGGATCTTCTCATCCGTTCTCTTTACGTCCAGAACGAAGAGACCGTCAGGTCTGACGCGGTATATGAATTGCTCCATGTCCTTACTTTTGATCCTTGTACCTATGTGGATCCCGGCTGACAATAGCGACTCTTGGGGAAGGAGAAGCGTCTCTTCCTGAACAGTCGATTCTTCATCTTCTTCCGTTATCTCTGACATCAACATTCCCTCTTAGAATGGTAACTTCGATATTCTGGCGCTGCTTGCTAGCGTTTCCTCGATCCTTATCAGTTCATTGAGCTTGGCTATCCTCTCTCCTCCCAGCACGCCAGTCTTTATGATGGGGCAGCGGAATGCTACGGCAAGGTGCGCTATGTGGTAGGATGTTGTCTCGCCAGATCTGTGGGACATGACTGGGACATATCCAGCTTTTCTGGCCATATCTGTTGTCCTCCAAGCATCAGCTAGGGTCCCAACTTGATTGACCTTTACTATGATTGCGTTGCCAGCTGAGTTTTCTATCCCTCCACTCAGTCTCTCAACGTTCGTCACGAAGAGGTCATCACCGCAGATCAAGCAGTTGCGCACCTTCTTTGTTAGCTGAGCGAAACTCTTGAAATCTTCTTCGTGGAAGGGATCCTCAACATAAGCCAAATCATATTTCTTGATAAGGCTGAGCATATACTCGAGTTGCTCACACGAGTCCTTCTTCAAGTCATCTCTAACATATGTGTAACGCTTTTTCTTTTCATCCCAGAAAGAGGAGGCCGCAACATCTAACGCAGGCCTGATCTTGAAACCTATCTCATTTGAAGCCTCTTCACAAGCGTTAGCCACAGCCTCTAGAGCCTCATCATTAGTAATATTTGGAGCCCAAGCTCCCTCGTCTCCTCTCCCACCGGTAAAGGTTGGGTCGACCTTCTTCAAGATTGAACCGACCTTCCGATGGACAAGCACATTGGCCTCTGCAGCCTCCAAGAAGTTCTGGGCTCCGACAGGAAGAACCAGAAACTCCTGTATATCAGGAGCCTTCCCAACCACATGCTTCCCACCGCCTAGGATGTTTCCGAGGGGATACGGAAGCTCGGTAGCTAAACTTCCTCCCAAATACCGAAAAAGAGGCAAAACATATGAGTCTGCTGCAGCGTCAGCGACAGCCAACGAGATAGCGTAAGCTGTGTTCCCCCCGATCCTTCCGAAGTTCTCCGTCCCGTCAAGTTCATGGAGCAAGTCATCTATCTCTTTCTGCTCCTCCGCGCTCATTCCGATCAGCTCAGGAACAACGAGGTCACTGGCCCTCTTCATGGCCTCCTCGATGCCTCCCTCTGGAAATGGGACTGCCTCAGCCTTGCCCCTACTGGCTCCTGCTGGGGCTGAGGCTCTACCGAATCCTTCGGTGGTTATTACGTCGGCCTCTATAGTTTTTTGCCCTCGGCTGTTCAGGATTATTCTGAGAGTTACGTCCTCAATCATCGCAGACAGGCTTGTTCATCTCCTTTTAGTAGTATTCTTCCTCCTCTTTTCTTCTGACCTCATAGAATTTGATTACCTCATCGATCAATTCGACATGGGATAGCAACATGCGGCGGCAACAATACCTCGTTAACCCAATATCTTCCAGGATCTCCTTTGGTGATTCTCCGCCTTTTACCCTCTCTGCAAACTCTTCCCATTTGTCGCCTATCAATTTGCCGCACGAGAAGCACCTGACAGGTATTATCATTACGGCTCTATCCCCCATCTACCTATAGCTCTTCTGATCCCTCGCTCTTGCTCCTGGACCCCCGAACTTCTTGGGCTCGCGCCGCCTTGGATCACCTGCAACCATCGTTCTGTCATACTGCAAGAAAAGCCTCCTGAGATGCGTGCTCTTAGTCCAATTCAGCAATGCTCTCGCAATGGCCATCCTGGTTGCCTCGGCTTGGCCCATGAAACCTCCCCCTTCCACCTTGACCTTTATGTCAACCTTTTCCCGAACATCATCCCCCGCTATATAGAGCGGCTCAAGGATCTTCTCCCTCGCTATATCCGGCTCCCAGATCTCTATTGGAACATTATTTATCCGAATTCTCCCGACGCCCGGCTTGATGGTCGCCCTGGCGGTCGATGTCTTCCGTTTTCCACTCACAACTGAAATCTTCGGGCTCGGCATCTTCATTCACCCACCGGATTCCATCCGATCTCGCGAGCTAGATCCGAGACCTTCACGTAGGGGCACCTCAATCTACTGGAGTCAATATCGGAAATCGTCTCCATCTTGCTCCCCTTTAAATCATCTGGGACGCCGATATAAACCCTGAGTCTTTTATATGCTTGTTGCCCCTTAGGTTTCCTCCTCGGCAGCATACCCCTAATGGTTCGCCGGACGATCTTGTCTGGCCTCCTTGGATGGTAGGGGCCTTTGCGTGGGTGGCCGATCTCAAGGAACTTCCTAGCCTCTTCTATTGTCTTCTTCCTCTTGCCCGATATTACGGCATTCTTGGCGTTCACTATTGTCACCTTCTCGCCCTTAAGCAGTCTTTT
>CAZBDB010000012.1:10000-14047 GCA_964490655.1 uncultured Candidatus Bathyarchaeia archaeon
GACATCACCGATCACCCCAATATCTTCACATTCGTACCTCTAGGATTGATCTTGATCAAGTCGGGGATCAACTTGCATTTGCCCTTAGCCCTCAATATCTTTCCTCTCGCCTGCTCTGAAAACGCCACAGCCGCAACTGTGACGGGGTGGTTTATCAGTCCGGCTCCCAAAACTTTCCCCGGAACCACCACTTGATCATCTTGTGTAGTGTAGCGGTTCAGCCGACTTATGTTGACTTTTGCTCTTTTCTGTCTAGGCTTTGACAGTCTTTCCGCCACATCCCTCCAGACAGGGGCATTGTTCTCCCGAGCTCTCTTTCTTAGCAAACGGATGAGCTCGACCAGATGGGGATTGGTGGATCTAGTCTCCTCTCTCATCTTCTTTCACTTGAATTGATTCTGTCAGCTCTAATATTTTCTTCTCGAGGATGTTGAGTCCCTCGGATACGATCCGCTCAACAGGAAGGACGCCATTGGACTCGATGTCGAAGATGAAAGTCTGGTCATCCCAGTTCACCTCAATCGGTGTAGGATCTATCTTGCACACCTTAATGCAGTCCCTACACAGGGTACATTCCTCTAGATTCTGAACTCTGATCTGACCGTCTTCTCTTGCCAAAATATCCTTTGGACAGATCTCGATGCACTCGTCGCACCCGTCACAACGACTGCTATCGATGCTTATGACAGGCATGTATCGGTAGGCGCAAACCGAGACTGGTTGCCACTTAGCGTGGACTTTGCCTCTTCCAAGCCTAGCATAGGCTTCAAGCCGGACCTTCTGGCGGGACGCTAACTTAGCAATTGGTATTCTAGCGCTGACCGGCATCAAGTCGGGATTGTCTGGGAAGAGGTCCCCTGAGTAGACCGTTCTCACACCGTTCTTTGCTTCCACATCCAACATCAAGATTGACCTACACAGGTTGCATCCGAACTCGCTCTTGCAGCTACAATCCTCGGGAAGATTATATGAATCAAGATCGGTCTTGAGAGGAACAAGCCCAAGCCTCAGCGTGAGAACCTCGTCATGAAGCACTGACGAGTTCTCGATAATCACAACTTCATCGATGGCCATGGTGGGGACTTCGGTGATGATTATCCTCCGGAGCGTATTCGCGAAGGCGGGACTTATTCCCTCTACCTTGAAACGAATAGTATTCTCATTCTTTGTGACTATTTGGGTTTGCACGGAAGACCCCCGCTGTAAGGGAAATAGGTTTTATCCCGTTCATCAGATCCAAGATTTCAGCTTCTCCACGATTCTCAAAGAGAAGATCCTCATCAAGCATGATCTACGCAGTTATTTGGTTAGACCCTCCTCCCCCTGCGGCCACCTTTCCGTCTCGTTCCATCGTGTGGAATCGGAGTTACCTCCTCTATCCTTCCTATCTGACTGAATCCAGCCCTAGCCAAAGCCCTGATCGCTGCTTGAGCACCTGGTCCAGGAGTCTTAGCGCTTGAGCCTCCGCGCGCCCTCACCTTGATATGTATAGCTGTTATTCCCTTGTCTTTAGCGACAGTTGCTGCGTGAGCTGCAGCGCGCATAGCTGCATAAGGTGAGGATTCTAGGCGGTCGGCCTTTACGAACATGCCTCCTGACGCTCTTGCGATCGTCTCGGCTCCCGATATATCCGTTATGTGTACAATAGTGTTATTATAGGAGCTGAAAATGTGCACTACACCCCATCTCGCACCTTTCCTACTCAGCTTCTCCTCCCTCCGCCTATCTTCCACCAACCTCTATCAAGGTTCTTAATGGATGATCAGGCTTCGCCAATGGGCTCGTAGGCGAGTATGCAATTCTGTTCTCTTCATCCCTCGGGACTAGATAGCTTGGTGAGAAAACTTTCTTGTTTTCTACGGCAATGTGTCCATGTGTTATAAGCTGACGGGCTTGGGAGACTGTCTTGGCTAATCCTTTCCGGAAGATGATTGTCTGAAGCCTCCTTTCTAGAATATCTTCGATGGTCATGTCTAGGACGTCGTCCATAACAGCATTTTTATGGAGCATTCCCAAGCGTGTGAGTCTTCCGAGCAGCTGAGCTTCCAGCTTCACCCGTTCCTCCTGTGGAACTCCTAGGAGGGACCTAGCAATGCCTCTGAATTTTGATAGCATGGTTCTGTGGCGCCAGAGTTCTCGCTTGTTCCTCAACCCGTACTCCCCGAGAAACTTAAGTTCGCTTTGTAGAGCATCAGTGCGCCATGGAAATCTTGGAGTCTCATATTTCTTCTTCTGTTTCTTGGGGTCGCCCATCAAGTCTGCCTTCTCTTCTTCCTAACACCTACAGCCTTTCCCTTTCTGCTAGTGGTTCTGGTCCTTTGCCCTCTAACTCTAAGTCCGTAAGCATGTCGATAACCCCGCCAAGATCTGACGTTCTTCATGAGATCGATGTCGGACTTAGTCCGTAATTCCAGATCTGAACCTATCAGATGGAGATTCCCGCCTGTTTCAAGGTCCTTCCTCCGGTTTAGAAGCCATTCAGGTACATCATACTTCTCCGGGTTTCTGATCGCGGCTTCTATCTTCTCCATATCAGCATCAGTAAGGAATCCCAAACGGGTCTCCGGCTTGATGTTTGTTCTGATGAGTATTGCGTGTGCCAGTTGGATGCCTATCCCTTTTACGCGGCTTAGGGCGTAGGCTGTGCTGATGGTCCCATCTAGGTCTACTCCTGCCAATCGCACGATCTGCCTGACTTCTCTTGGCACTCGCTTGAACCATCCTCGAATCTTGTCTTCTCTAAGTACGAATGAGGATATTTATTTAAACTTTTGCTCCAAACTTGATGTTCTTCCGGATTTTCCCAAATTGCAGGAAAGAGACCTCAATGAACGTGCCTCAGTTGACTATTCAATAACTTTATTTCTTCCCCCGAAGTAAATATGTCGATACGTCATGAGCGAATTTTTCAAGCTACTTAAGGATGTCCAACTTCACAAGGCCTCTATGATAATCGGGTTGAGCGGGTGGGGTAACGCCGGGGAAGCCTCAACTATCAGCGTCAGGTACCTAATCGATAAGCTGAAAGCCGAGAAGATAGGAGAGATTCCCTCCGGAAGGTTCTACGTCTACCAGATTCAACGGCCGCTAGTCGCCATAAAGAGGGGTCTCGTTCAGGACTATCGTCCCTTTAGGAACGATCTCTTCTGTTGGAAAGATCAGAAGGAAGGAACAGGTCTGATCTTTCTACTGGGGGCTGAGCCACATCTGAATTGGGAGAGCTATTCTCAAGCCGTTTTGAAGGTGGCAGAGAGTCTAAAGGTAAGCCGCATCTATACGCTTGGGGGATATCTTGTTGATCCGTCTCTAACGGGTGCGTCATTCGTTACAGGCTCATCAAACAACAAGGAGATAATCGCTGAGCTCGGGAGTGTTGGCGTTGAACTTGTTGACTACAACGGCCCAACCAGCGTGTACAGTGAGATTCTTTGGAGTGGCAGGGCGCACAACATTGATGTAGTCAGCCTCTGGTGTGCTGTTCCGTTCTACCGAGAAGGGGCGAATCCCGAGGCGTCCTACAATCTATTGTCAAAGCTCACGATCATGCTTGATTTGAAACTTGAGTTGACGGATCTGAAAAAGAAGGCGGATTCCTTCGCGGCTCAGATCGCAGCTGAGGTCGGGGGAGAGATGCGGCGGCTAACTGACAATTTTGAGAAGCGCCCGTCCTTTCTTATCTAATGGAAAGTGCAGAGGTTGACTATTCACTCTTGTTTCTGCTGAAGAATGTTTCGTATAGTAAAGCGTTGACGGCCAATAGTATTCCTCCGATAAGGAAGAGCGCTGTGAACTGTCCTATCGGGAACATGTAGCCAGTTAAAGCAGGGGCTAAGGTGCGTATACCCATCCGCGTTGAGTTGCTGATCCCTATGACTGAGGCTGTTTCTGATGGTTCGGCTAGTTCGGTTGCGAATGCTTGTCTCACGGGCATTGTGAACATTGCGAGTGTTCGGAAGGCGATGAAAAGTATTGCGGTTATCTCGAAGAACGGGACTATCGGGAACAGAAAGGAGATAATGCATATTGTGATTCTTGTTGTTATGATAG
>CAZBDB010000012.1:14147-17296 GCA_964490655.1 uncultured Candidatus Bathyarchaeia archaeon
AGAGAAATAGATGGCTCTGACTACTTGGAGAAAGCCCATCACGATTCTTCTGAAAGCTAGAGAAAAGAGGATGAGTTTCATATCTCTTATTAGGTCTCCCAGAAACAGTCGCTGTAAACCCATGTTTTTCATCTGTCCACGCTGAATTGGCAACAGATTAGCACTTGTAGGATTAAAGCATTTTCGAGGAGAACTTTCAGTGTATCAGACCAGACCTTCGAAGGATGAAATTGTTTTAAGGCGTTATGGTTCACTCTATGGTAAAGCCGAGGTTGTCGTCATGGTTGAGAAGCTAGCCATACATGGTGGCCCTAAGGCTGTTAAAATAGACCTTCTGGAGAACCTCAAACTGCGTCCGGGTTGGCCGATAATTGGTGAGGAAGAGATCCAAGAAGTAGTTGAGGCGATGCGTAGGGTGGACATAACGGCTGCTGGCGGAGGTGGCGTGATGCAGGAATGGGAGGAATGCTTCGGGAAGTACCTTGGCGCAGAGTATGTGATCACCACCAATTCATGCTGTGCGGCATTGCATATATGCTTAGGGGCATGCGGCGTAGGTCCCGGTGATGAAGTGATCACCACCCCATATACTTGGGGACAGACTGTTGCTCCGATTCTGCAACAGAACGCGATACCGGTCTTTGCTGACATCGATCCAAAAACGTACACATTGGATCCGAACAAGATTGAGGAGCAGATTAGGCCCCAGACCAAGGCCATAGTTGTCTGCCACATATATGGCCACCCAGCAGATATGGACTCCATAATGAGCATTGCTGAAGATTATGATCTTAAGGTAATCGAGGACTGTGCCCAGGCCATAGGAGCCTCCTATAAGGCGCGAAAGGTTGGTACCCTTGGTCATATGGGCGCGTTCAGCATCGGAGACGGAAAGAATATGGTTGGCGGAGAAGGTGGTATGATCACAACGAACGATGAGGAACTATATGAGCGGGCTCTGCTTGTGGGTATGCATCCTTCACGCTCGTCGCGTGAGATTAAGAATCCGAAACTGCGCAGATGGATTGACAGCGTGACCATACCAACTTATAGGATACATCCGTTATCCTGTGCCATCGCAAAGATCCAGCTGAGACATTTGGATGATTGGAACTCCTCAAGGAATAAGAATGCTGAATACTTCTCAAAGGGTCTGAAGAAACTTCAAGGAATAGATCCAGTTTATGTTGCGCCCAACTGCTTCCACGTTTATCACATTTACTCGCCGAGCTATGTCGGCAAGGAACTTAACCAACTTGCTAGGGAGAAGTATGTTGAAGCACTCAGGGCTGAAGGCGTATCCATTGGGACGTACGTTGGCACGCCCATCCACTTAAGGAGGCAGATGCAGCAGCACTACTATCAGGGACGAGGCTGCCCGTGGAGTTGTAGATTCGCAGTCCGGGAGGTGAATTATAGGAAGGGAGACTGCCCAGTAGCAGAGGATAGATGCGAGAAGAGAGAACTTAATGTGGGCTCAATAAACTGGTATGATAAAGAAATGAAAATCATCGTGGATATGTACCTCGAAGCCTTCGGCAAAGTGACCGAGCAGGTCGACAAGCTCCGATGAACCTCTTCTTTATGAAGACAATGCCGCTATGGAAATCAGCAGCAACAACTTAATATCCAGTTGCCACATATTACTTCTAAGGTGTTCGTACTTGCTGTCGGCTTGTGTTCTGATCAGGACTGAACATGGCAGGTTTGAGGATGTCGTTGGACCAATCCGTCAGTTGAGGGGGGTCAAAAGAGTTTTTCCCGTCCTCGGTAGGTATGATGTCGTGGTCGACCTAGAGACGTCAAACTTCGACGAGTTAGGGGCTACAGTTCTGAGGATGGGAAGGATGTCGGGTATAGTCTTCACTGAAACACTTGTTGAGATAAAGCATTGAGGAGGAATGATGATGCTTAATGCATGCATCTTGTTGAAGGTTGTGCCGACTAAGGCTGATGCGATCTTGGGTTCCGTTCGGGAGATTGGAAGCGTGAAGAAGGCCTTCTTCACCTACGGGAGGTTTGACATAGCGGTCTTTGCCGAGGCCAACGATTATAAAGAGCTGAGGGAAGCTACAAGCCGGATAAACAGCATAGAAGGTGTGAGGAGCACAGAGACACTGGCCGAAGCCTAGGTGTCACTATCTCGCTTTATCCGGCATCGCCCGTTCTGAAGGGCTACTTTAGGAGCGTTCGACATTTCTGGGACAACCTCTGCTTGTATTTGGATAGGCCGAGGATACTCACTCAAACTCTTAGTGTAGCCTTCTCGACCGCAACTAGGCACCGAATTCTCGATATGACTATGTGGTATTCATCTTCCACGGCAAAGTTTAATTATCTCATTTATTCCCATATCACTTGAGGTCGCACCCTTGGCTGAGCTGGGAATCAGAGAACCGATGATGGTGAAGGATATTATGAGCAGCCCGGTGATCACTATCAAAGAGAACGGATCCGCAGGTAACGTAGCTGCATTGATGGAGAAAAATAAGGTGGGGTGCGTAGTTGTTACAGCCGGGGAGGATAGACCAATAGGCATAATAACAGAAAGGGATCTTGTCGTCAGAGTCGTGGCCAGCGATCTCAAGCCGAGCAAGGTTGCAGTCAAAGAGATAATGTCGACGCCCCTCATCACCATAGGGCCCGATGAAACTCTGAATGAAGCCGGGCGGATGATGAGTAGGCTCAATATCAGAAGGTTGGGCGTGATGTATAAGGGAGAACTCGTCGGTATAGTCTCAAGCAAAGACGTCTTGGGCATCATGCCAGAACTTATCGAGATAATTCAGGAGAAAACTCGTATAGCGAATCAAGGGATCTCTACAGGGTTGCTGGAGCAGCCTCCACTTGCGGGATACTGTGACAACTGTGGACAATGGGCTGACGATTTAACAGAGGTTGAAGGCAACTTCCTATGCGAAGACTGCCAGCTCGAAGTAGAAAGAGAAGAATGATCAAGCTCTTATCCATGGAGCAAATGCTGGCTAGCTAAAGCTTATCAGTACTTGTCACATGTTTCCGAGAACGGTGATATCTTCCAGCAACAACTTGTCGAAACTTGCGGATGCTGTAGCTTATGGACTTAGAATATATGCTGCTGCAAAGATGATTGAATCGTAGACCCCATGTATCAAAGCTGAGACTGTGGT